>NZ_JBCLVN010000053.1:0-46156 GCF_039548315.1 Cellulomonas olei | reverse complement strand
CTCGCGTCGGCATGTCCTGGCTTCTCGACGCCGCGCAGCGCGCGCGTGCGCTGTGCGTGCCCGCGCTCTGCACGTGCGTGTGCGCGTGTGCTGCGTGTGCGTGTGCGTGTGCGTCTGCGCTGAGCGTGCGCTCGCGCTCTGCGCGTCTCGCTGCCTCCGTGCCGAGACTCCAGGACGCGCCCGGGTTTCGTGCGGCCGCGTCGGCGTGTCCTGGCCTCTCGACGCTGCGCAGCGCGCGGGAGTGCCGTGCGTGCCCGCGCGCTGCGCGTGTGCTGCGTGTGCGTGTGCTCGCGCTGTGCGCGTCTCGCTGCCTCCGCGCCGAGAGACCAGGACACGCCCGGGCTTCGTGCGGCTGCCTCGGCGTGTCCTGGCGTCTCGGTGTGGGAAGCGAGCGGGATGAAGGCTCGGGTACGTGGGCAGGCGGGTCGTGTAGGTGGGCGGGAAGGTCGGGCACGGGGGCCGGCGGGTCGGCAGGGCGGGCACGGGAACCGGCGAGGGGGCGTCGGACCGAGGGGCGGGCGCGTCAGCGCGCGTGGGGCGGCCAGGGGTCGCCGGCGCGGCGCGGGCCGAGCGCGGCGCGGATCCAGGCGAGTGCGCGGGCCGGCGCACGGACGTCGTCGGCGGTGCACGTGATGACGCGCCAACCCTCGTGCTCGAGGGCCTGCCGGCGCGCGACGTCGCGACGCCACGTCCGGGCGTCCGTGCGGTGCACGTCGCCGTCGTACTCGACGGCGAGGCGGCGGGCCGGGTAGCTGAGGTCGGGCAGCGCCACGAAGCGCCCGCCCGCGTCGAGCACCGGCCGGTTCACCTCGGGGCAGGGCAACCCGTCGCGCACCAGCGCCAGTCGGAGCCGGGTCTCCTGGCACGAGTCGGTCCCGGCGCGGAGCAGCGGCAGCGCGCGCCGTAGCCGTCGCAGTCCGCGCGCACCGGCGTCCAGCCCCTCGACGGCCCTCGTCAGCTCGGGCAGCCCGACGCGGGGGTCCCGGCGACGGAGCAGTGCGTCTCCGGCGACGACGAGCTCGTCCTCGTCCAGCTCCCCGGCGAGCTGGACCCAGAGCCGCGGCGCGGTGACGGCGGGGATGCCTCCGACGAGCCGGACCGGCGCTCGCGGTCCCGACCGGCGGTGGCCCACGACGCCCCGGCGACGCGGCGGACGGGCGCCGGACCCGACCTCGACGTGCACGTCGTCCGGTCGCCGCAGACCGCGCGGGCGGTCGACGCCGAGGAGGTCGAGGGCCGTCGTGTGGCTGAAGACGGCCTGGGGCGGCAGCACGGGCAGGAGCTCCCGGCAGCGGGCGAGCAGGTCCGCAGGGGAGGGACCGGTGGCGCGCAGGCCGCGCGCCGGTCGTCGCAGCGCCGGGTCGCGCAGGTCCCGGGACGACAGCCCTGCGGCGCGACCCTCCGCGACCGTGAAGGACCGCCCGGCGAGGTCGTCGGGGAGAGCGGGCGCGGACCGGACCATGCGCCGGACCCTCTCGCACGGCAGCTCGTCCACGCACATCGCCCGCCCCACCCTGTGGACGACCTCGCGCGACCGCAGCGCCCCGTGCGCCTCCCGGCACGACCGAGAGTCCAGGACACGCCGGCGATCTCGACGGATCCCGGGCGTGTCCTGGACTCTCGGTGAGCGGGTGAGCGGGCGAGGCGGTGAGCGGGCGCGCGGTCAGCGCAGGGCCGGGACGACCTCGCGCTCGAACAGCTCGATGCCCGAGCGGTCGTACGCGGCCTCGGCGAAGTACGTGATGGCGTACGTCATGCCGAGGGCCTCGAGCTCGCGCAGCTTCTCGACGATCTGCTCCGGCGTGCCGACCAGCGGGCCGTTGCGGAACTCCTCGGCGACGCCCGGCGCCTTGTCCGGCACGGTGCGTGCGTAGTGCTCCTCGACCCACGCGATGCGGTCGTCCACCTCGGCCTCGGTCGCGCCGATCACGACGTTGTAGTTGGCCGAGCGCGTGATCTCGTCGTAGTTGCGGCCGATCGCCGCGCAGTGCTCCTGCAGGACCTGCGACTTGTGGGCGAACCCGGCGGGCGTGCCGTCGAAGTTCGTGTACTGCGCGTGCTCGGCCGCGATGCGCAGCGTCTTGCGCTCGCCGCCGCCGGCGATCCACAGCGGCGGGCCGTCGACCTGGAGCGGCAGCGGGGAGAGCTGCGCGCCGTCGACCTGGTAGTGCGCGCCGTCGAGGGTCGCGACCCCGTTGGTCCAGAGCTGCTTCATGATCTGGACGCCCTCGTCCAGCATCGCGATCCGCTCGCCGGCGCGCGGGAAGCCGTAGCCGTAGGCGCGCCACTCGTGCTCGTACCAGCCGGCGCCGATGCCCATCTGGACGCGGCCGCCGGAGATGACGTCCGCCGTGGTCGCGACCTTCGCGAGGTAGGCGGGGTTCCGGTACGCCATGCAGGTGCACATCTGCCCGAGCTTCACGCGGCTCGTCGTGGCGGCGTACGCGTTCATGAGGCTCCAGGCCTCGTGCGTCGCCTCGCCGTTGGGCTCGGGGACGGCGTGGAAGTGGTCGTAGACCCAGATGGAGTCGAACGTGTCGCCGTCGTCGGCGTGCCGGGCGAGCCCGTTCATGACGGACCAGTGCTCGGCCGGCTCGATGCCGGTGAGGTCCTGCCGCCAGCCCTGGGGGATGAAGAGTCCGAAGCGCATGGGGCCGAACCTATCGCCGCCGGAGCCTGAGCGCCGCGCGACGAGGTCGGCCAGGATGGACGCATGATCATCGGGTACCCGGCGGCCCAGGTGCGTGCGGCGGAGGAGCCGCTGCTCGCGCGTGGCGTGCCGCTCATGCAGCAGGCGGCGGGCGGGCTCGCGACGCGGGTCCTGGCGGAGCTGGTGTCCCGCCGGGGCGCGGTCCGCGGGGCCTCCGTGGTGGCGCTGGTCGGCTCCGGGAACAACGGGGGCGACGCGCTGCACGCGGGTGCGGTCCTCGCCCGGCGGGGCGTGCGGGTGGTGGCGCTGTGCACGACGGGGACGCCGCACGCGGAGGGGCTGGCGGCGCTGCGGCGGGCCGGCGGGCGTGCGGTGCGCGTCGGGGACGCGAGGGACGCGGGGGACGGACGCCCGGGGGCGGGGGACGGGCCGGACCTGCCGGTCGTCTGGCTCGGTGACGCGGTCGCCGAGGCGTACGCCGCGGACGTCGTCCTCGACGGGCTGCTCGGCATCGGCGGCCGGGGCGCCCCGCGAGGCGTCGCCGGCCTGCTCACCGCCCTGCTCGCGGAGCTGCTCGCCGACGAGGGGGCCCCGGACGCGCCCGGGCCGCTGGTCGTCGCCGTCGACGTGCCGAGCGGGATCGGGGTGGACGACGGCTCGCTGCCGGACGGCCCCGTGCTGCCCGCGGGGCTGACGGTGACGTTCGGGACAGCGAAGCCCGGGCTGCTGCTGCCCCCGGCGTCACGGCTGGCGGGGCGGCTCGCCGTCGTGGACCTGGGGCTGCCGCTGCCGGGCGCCCCGGCCGTCGCGCGGCTGGGGCCGGCCGACGTCGCCGCGCTGTGGCCGGTGCCCGGCCCGGGCGACCACAAGTACAGCCGCGGCGTGCTGGGCGTGGTGGCGGGCACGCCCACGTACCCCGGGGCGGCGGTGCTCTGCGTGTCCGCCGCCGTGCGGGCGGGAGTCGGGATGGTCCGGTACGTCGGGCCGGCGGCGGTGCGGCGCGCGGTCCTGGCGGCGCGCCCCGAGGTCGTCGCCGGCGAGGGCCGGGTGCAGGCCTGGCTGCTCGGCCCCGGGGTCGACCCCGCGCACGCGAAGCAGGCCCGTCGGGTCGGGGACGCGCTCGAGCGCGCGCTGACCGAGGGGCAGCCGGCGGTGCTCGACGCGGGGGCCCTGGCCCTGGCGCCCGAGACGCTCGCCCCGTGGTGCGTCCTCACCCCGCACGCCGGGGAGCTGGCGACCCTGCTCACCCGCCTCGGCGAGGACGTGGACCGCGCGGCGGTGACGGCGGAGCCGCTGCGGTGGGCCCGCCGCGCCCACGAGCGCACCGGGGCGACGGTCCTGCTGAAGGGCAGCACCACGGTGGTCGCCGGTGCGGGCGGGGCGGTGTTCGCGCAGGCGGACGCGCCGGGGTGGCTCGCGACCGCCGGGTCGGGCGACGTGCTGGCGGGGCTGCTCGCCGCGCTGCTCGCGGGCCGGGCGGGCGACGTGCTCGCCGACCCCCCGCTCGCGGCCGCGCTCGCGGCGGCCGCCGCGCTCGTGCACGGGCACGCCGCGTCCGCCGCGGTCCCCGGCGGCCCGGTCGCGGCGCTGGACGTCGCGCACGCCCTGCCCGCCGTCGTGGCAGGGTTGCTCCGTGGCTGAGGACACCGACGTCGACCCGACCGGCACCACCGGCACCACCGGCTCGAACGGCACCGCCCGCGCCGCCGCGGCGGACCCCGTGCTCCCGCCGCTGCGGGACGACCTGCACCGCCGGGTCGCCGCGCTGCTCACCCCGGAGCCGGGCACGGACCGGCCGGCGCGCCGGCTGCTCGGGATCGCGGGGCCGCCCGGGGCCGGCAAGTCGACGCTGTCGGCCCAGATCCTCGCCGCGTTCGCGGGCTCGTGCGTCGTCGCCCCGATGGACGGGTTCCACCTGGCGCAGACCGAGCTGGAGCGGCTCGGTCGGCAGGACCGCAAGGGCGCCCCGGACACGTTCGACGCGGCCGGGTACGTCGCGCTGCTCCGGCGGCTGCGCGCGGCCGTGCCCGGCGAGACGGTGTACGCGCCCGAGTACCGGCGCGACCTGCGCAACGGGATCGCCGGGGCGATCGCCGTCCCGGCCGACGTGCCGCTCGTCATCACCGAGGGCAACTACCTGCTGCTGGACGACCACGGGTTCGGCCCGGTGCGGGGCCTGCTCGACGAGTGCTGGTACGCCGAGCTGCCGGAGTCCGTGCGGGCGGAGCGGCTCGTGGCGCGCCACCGGCTGTTCGGCAAGGCCCCGGAGGCCGCGTACGCCTGGACCCACGGCCCGGACCAGCGCAACGCCGACCTCGTCGCCGGCACCCGCGACCGCGCGGACGTGGTGGTGACGGTCGACTGAGGGCCGGGCGCGTCGCGCCGGGAGGGCCCCGTCCGTGCGCCGGTCCGCGCCGGATCGGACCGGCTCGCGCCGGCTCACGTCGGCCCGCGCGCCCGCCGGTGCGAGACTGGGGCGGTGAGCCTGTTCCCCGCCCGCGCCGTGGTCGACCTCTCGGCGATCCGCGACAACGCCCGCACCCTCGGGGACCTCGCGCCGACGGCCCAGGTGATGGCGGTCGTCAAGGCGGACGCGTACGGCCACGGCCTGGTGCCGGTCGCGCGCGCCGCGGTGCAGGGCGGCGCGACGTGGCTCGGGGTGGCGCAGCTCGGCGAGGCCCTCGCGCTGCGCGAGGCGGGGATCACCGCCCGCGTGCTCACCTGGTTGTACGCCCCCGGCGCGCCGCTGACCGAGGCCGTCGCCGCGGACGTGGACCTGTCGGTCGCCGCCCCGTGGGCGCTCCAGGAGGTCGCCGCGTCGGCGCGCGTCACGGGCCGGACGGCGCGCGTGCACCTCAAGCTCGACACGGGCCTGGGCCGCAACGGTCTGACCCCGGCGGACCTGCCCGAGGTGCTCGACGCGGCCCTGCGGCTGGAGGCCGAGGGCGTGCTGCGGGTGGTCGGCCTGTGGTCGCACCTCGCGTTCGCCGACGAGCCGGGGCACCCGACGCTGCACCGGCAGGCGGCGGCGCTGCGGGCGGCGGCGGACGACGCGGAGGCGCGCGGCGCGCGGCTCGAGGTCCGCCACATCGCGGCGTCGGCGTCCACGCTCACCGACCCCGAGCTGCACCTGGACCTGGTGCGGCCCGGCATCGCGCTGTACGGGCTCACCCCCGTGCCGCAGCTCGGCGGCCCGGAGAGGTTCGGGCTGCGCCCGGCGATGACCGTCGAGGCCGAGCTGGCGACCGTGAAGCGGGTCCCCGCCGGCCACGGCGTCTCCTACAGCCACCACTACGTCACGGACCGCGAGACGACGCTCGGCGTGGTGCCGCTCGGGTACGCGGACGGCGTGCCGCGGCACGCCTCCGGCGTCGACGGCGCGCCCGGGGCCCCGCTGGGCGTGCACGGGCGGCGGCTCGCGATCGCCGGCCGGGTCTGCATGGACCAGGTCGTGGTGGACCTGGGACCCGACGCCACCGAGTCCGCGGGCGACGTGGTCGAGCTGTTCGGCACGGGCGCCGACGGCGGCCCCACCGCGCAGGACTGGGCGGAGGCGTGCGGCACCATCTCCTACGAGATCGTGACGCGGCTCGGCGCCCGCGTCCCGCGCGTGCACGTGGACCCCGAGGCGCCGGGCGGCACGGGAGGAGAACGGTGAGCGGGCAGGACGGGACGACGACGGTGGCCGAGGTCGCGGTGGAGCTGGCGGACGCGGACGCGACGCGCGCGTACGGCGCGGCGCTCGCGGGGCTGCTGCGGCCGGGCGACCTGGTGGTGCTGACCGGCGACCTCGGTGCCGGCAAGACGACCCTCACGCAGGGGATCGGGCAGGGGCTGCACGTGCGGGGCGCGGTCGCGTCGCCGACGTTCGTCATCGCCCGGGTGCACCCGCCGCTGCCGCGCGACGACGGCACGACCGGCCCGGCCCTGGTGCACGTCGACGCGTACCGGCTCGGCTCGCTCGACGAGGTCGACGCGCTCGACCTGGACGCCTCCCTGGACGAGTCCGTGACCGTCGTGGAGTGGGGGGCGGGCCTCGTGGAGTCGCTGGCCGCCGACCGGCTCGAGGTCGCGCTGCGGCGCCCCCGCGGTGCGGTGGCGGACGCCGAGGACGCCGCCGCCGGGGTCCGGACCGTCACGGTCCGCGCGCACGGCGACCGCTGGCACGGCGTGCCGCTGCCCGGCTGACGGCCGGAGCCACCCGGACGCCCGTCCGACCCCGAACCCCCGACCACGCCCCGGGCCGCCCCGCCCGGACCCCACCCGGAAGGAACCCCACCGGTGCCCGTCCTCGCGCTCGACACCTCCGCCGCTGCGTCCGCCGCCGTCGTCGACGACGCGGGCCGCACCCTCGCCACCCGCTCGTCCGGGGAGACGCGCCGGCACGCCGAGGCCCTCACCCCGCTGCTCGACGCGGTGCTGGCCGAGGCCGGTGTGGCGCGCACGGAGCTCACGGCGGTCGTCGCCGGGACCGGGCCGGCTCCCTTCACGGGGCTGCGCGTCGGGCTCGTCACGGCCCGGACGCTGGGGCTGGCGCTGGGGATCCCGGTGCACGGTGTGTCCTCTCTCGACGCCCTGGCGCTCGCGACGGTCCGCGCGCTGCAGCCGGCGGGGGAGGTGCTCGTGGTCACCGACGCGCGGCGCCGCGAGGTGTACTGGGCGCGCTACCGGGCGGTGGTGGGCGCGGGCACGGACGCGACCGTCGAGGTGGTCGACGGCCCGGGGGTGGACACGCCCGCGGCCGTCGCGGCCCGTGGGGTCGAGGGGCTCGTGGTGGCGGGCGCCGGCACCGCGTTGTACCCGGAGCTGCTGCCGGCCACGCCGGGGACGCCGGCCGACGTCGACCCGGCCGACCTCGCGCGCGTCGCCCTGGCGCGGCTCGCGGTCGCGGGCGAGGGCACCGTCCTGCCGACGGAGCCGCTGTACCTGCGCCGGCCGGACGCGGTGCCGCCGGCCCCGGGCAAGCGGGTGCTGGGGTCGTGACCGTGCGGCTGCGGCCGCTGGTGCCCGCCGACCTGGACGACCTGGAGGCGATGGAGCACGCGCTGTTCGGCGCGGGCGCGTGGTCGCGGGCGTCCCTCGAGGAGGAGCTGGACGGGCCGGGGCGCTGGTACGTGGGGGCCGAGGACGCCGCGGGTCGACTCGTCGGGTACGCGGGCCTGTGGTTCGACGGCTGGGACGCCCAGGTCATGACCATCGGCACCCGGCCGGACGCGCAGGGCCGCGGCGTGGGGCGCGCCCTGCTGGACGCCCTGCTGGGCCGCGCGCGCGAGCTGCGCGCCGGGGACGTCCTGCTGGAGGTGCGGGTCGACAACGAGCCGGCGCTGCGGCTGTACGAGCGCGCGGGGTTCGAGCGGTTCGGCCGGCGCCGCGGCTACTACCAGCCGGAGAACGTGGACGCCTGGACGATGCGGCTGCGCCTGGCGGGCGCCGCGCCGGCCGGCGGGGACGACGCGGGCAGGGATGACGCGGGCGGGCAGCCGGCGTCGCTGTGACGCGGCTGCCCGCCCGTGACGGTGCGGGACGGCTCAGACGGTGCGGGCGACGTCCTCGAAGTCGAGGCGCGTCTGGCGGGGGTGCGACGCGGGCACGCCGAGGCCCTCGCGGTCGGCGGGCTCGGTGCCGACGTTCATGACGATGATCGAGCGCCACGACGTGCCGGCGAACAGGTCGGCGTCGAGCCCGGCGGCGTCGAAGCCGGTCATCGGGCCGACGTGCAGCCCGGCCGCGCGCAGGCCGACGATGAGGTAGCCGGCCTGCAGGAACGCGTTGTCACGGGACATGCGCTCGCGGACCGCCTCGGCCCCGGCGAGGTTGTCGCGCGCGCCGGCCATGTGCGGCGCGAGCCGGGGCAGGTGCTCGTGGAAGTCGAGGTCGGCGGCCACGACGATGCTGAGCGGCGCGAGCTGGGTCTTGGCCTTGTTGCCGTCGGCCATGTGCGTCACGAGGCGCTCGCGGGCCTCCGGGGTGCGCACGAGGAGCAGCCGCAGCGGCAGGGTGTTCATCGCGGTGGGGCCCCAGCGGACGACGTCCCACACGGCGCGGACCTGCTCGTCGGTGACCTCGCCGTCGGCGAAGCTGTTGACGGTGCGGGCGGACCGGAACACGAGGTCGGCGATCTCGGCGGGGACGCGGAGCTCGCTCGGGGCGGTGTCGATGCTCATGACTGGTTGAATCCGCAACCAATCCGGGGCATTCCGGTTGCCTGAGTGAACCGTGTCACACGGCGCCCGCGGAAGGCTCCCGCAGCCCGACCTAGGATGGTCCCCATGCCCGAAGCGCCGCTCGTCCTGGGGATCGAGACGTCCTGCGACGAGACCGGGGTCGCCCTGGTCCGCGCCCACCCCGACCGCAGCGAGCTGCTGGTCGACGCCGTCGCGTCCTCGATGGACGAGCACGCGCGATTCGGCGGGATCATCCCCGAGATCGCCTCCCGCGCCCACCTCGAGGCGATGGTGCCGACCGTCGAGCGCGCGCTCCACGAGGCGGGCGTGACGCTCGCGGACGTCGACGCGGTCGCCGTGACCGCCGGCCCGGGGCTCGTCGGGTCGCTGACCGTCGGCACCGCCGCCGCCAAGGCGCTCGCCTACGGCCTCGGCAAGCCGCTGTACGGCGTCAACCACGTCATCGGCCACGCCGCCGTCGACGAGCTCGTGCACGGCCTGTTCCCCGACCGGGTCATGGCGCTCGTCGTCTCCGGCGGGCACTCCAGCCTGCTGCTGGTCGACGACGTCGTCACCGGCGTGCACGAGCTGGGCTCCACGCTCGACGACGCCGCGGGCGAGGCGTTCGACAAGGTGGGCCGCCTGCTCGGCCTGCCGTACCCCGGCGGCCCCCACATCGACCGCCTGGCGCGCGAGGGCGACCCGACGGCGATCCGGTTCCCGCGCGGGCTGACGGCCGCGAAGGACCAGGAGAAGCACGCGTACGACTTCTCGTTCTCCGGGCTCAAGACGGCCGTGGCCCGCTGGGTCGAGGCGCGGCAGGACGCCGGCGAGGAGATCCCGCTGGAGGACGTCTCCGCGTCGTTCGCGGCCGCGGTGGCCGACGTGCTCACCGCCAAGACCATCGCGGCGTGCCGGCGGCACGGCGTGGACACGCTCGTCGTCGGCGGCGGGTTCTCCGCCAACTCCCAGCTGCGCGACCTCGCGGCCGAGCGCTGCGCGGAGGCCGGCATCGAGCTGCGCATCCCGCCCATCCGGTACTGCACCGACAACGGCGCGATGATCGCCGCGCTCGGGGCCGCGGTGGTCCGGCGCGGGCTCCCCGCCTCGGACTTCGGCATCGGCGTGGACTCGACGATGCCGCTGGAGACCGTGACGGTCTGAGACCGGCGTCCCGGCCGGGCTACAGCGGCCGGCCGGCCCGCATCTCGGCCACCAGCGACGCGACCACCGCGTCGAGCTCCCCGGCGTTCCGGCGGGCCACGGCCCGCTGCCGCTGGTACGACGCGCCCTTGCGGAGGATGACCCGCACCGCGTCCAGCTCGGCCGCGCAGCCCAGGCGCTCGGCCACGGGCTCCAGGTCGCGCAGCAGCCGCGCGACCGCGTCGGTGACGAGCTCCTCCTCGCCGGCGGCGTCGGTGATGATGATGGCGTCCATGCCGTAGCGGGCCGAGCGCCACTTGTTCTCCTGGGCGAACCACGGCGGGATCGTCGGCAGCGTCCGCCCGCTGTCGAGCAGCGTCGAGAAGTGCTCCACCAGGCAGTGCGTGAGGGCGGCGAGCGCCGTGACCTCCAGCAGGGTGGGGGAGCCGTCGCAGATGCGGGTCTCGACCGTGCCGAACCGCGGGGACGGGCGCACGTCCCAGCGCACCTCGTCGAACGCGTCGATCACGCCGGTGTGGAGCATGTCGCCGACGTACGCCTCGAGCTGCTCCCACTGCTCGAACTGGAACGGCAGCCCCGCCGTGGGCAGCTGCTGGAACATCAGGGCCCGGTTGGACGCGTACCCGGTGTCCTTGCCGCCCCAGAACGGGCTGGAGGCCGACAGCGACTGCAGGTGCGCGAAGCAGGTCAGCAGCGCCCGGGAGATCGGCAGCACCTTGGCGCGGTCCTCGATGCCGACGTGCACGTGCACGCCGTAGATGAGCATCTGGCGGCCCCACCACTGCGTGCGGTCGATGAGCGTGGCGTACCGCTCCTTGTCGGTGACCTTCTGCTGCGCCCAGCGGGCGAACGGGTGCGTGCCCGCGCTCATGAGCTCGACGCGCAGCGGGTCCGTGACGGTGCGGACCTCGTCGATCGCGCGCTGCAGGTCGGCGCCCGCCTCGCCGACCGTCCGGCAGACGCCGGAGACCACCTCGACGGTGTTGAGCAGCAGCTCCTGCTTGATGGCCGGGTGCTCGGCGCCGTCCGCGGGCCGCACCGCGTCGAGCACCGTGCTGGCGACCTGCCGGAGGTCGCCGGAGTCGGCGTCGACGAGCGCGAGCTCCCACTCGATGCCGACGGTGGACCGCTCCGACCGCGCGAACGGCAGCCGCGCCGGCGCCGTCATGCGCCGACCGGCTCGACGAGCAGCACCTGCTGCTGCCCGGCGACCCGGGTCAGCACGATCGTCGCGGGGACGGAGCCCCGCAGGTCGAGCTGGCGCCGGAGCTGCTCGGGCACGACCGCGGTGCCGCGCTTCTTGATCGTCAGCGCGCCGACGTCCCGCTCGCGCAGGTACGCCCGCAGCCGCTTGAGGCCGAACGGCAGGTCGTCCAGCACGCGGTAGGCCGTCGCGAACGGCGTGGCGTGCAGCGCGTCCGAGGTCACGTAGGCGATGGTGCGGTCCAGCAGCCGGCCCTGCACGCCGGCGACGACCTCCGCCACCAGCCCGGCGCGGATCACCGCACCGTCGGGCTCGTACAGGTACGCGCCGACCGGGCCCACGGGAGGGTGCGGGTCGGCGGTCGCGTCGCCGCCGCGCAGCAGCACGGACCCGCCGGAGCCCCCGAGCAGGAGCGCGGACCGTCCCGGTCCCTCCGGGGCGAGCGGGCCGAACCACAGCCCGAGCTCGACGACGTCGCCGTCCACGGACACCCACTGCGCCTCGGCGTCGTCCGGCAGCGCGCTGTGCGGGACGCCGGGCCCGAGCTTGAGGCCGAGCGCGGGCACGCGGGCCCGCAGGGCCAGCACGGCGTCCAGCGGCGGGGCGTACGCCGCGGGGTCGAACACCCGGCTGCCGCCCGCCGTGCGCCGCGCGGGGTCGGCGTACACGCCGTCGACGCCCTCGGCCTCCAGGTCGACGCCCAGGCCGTCGCCGTGGCGCACCTCGGCCTCCGGGAAGTGGCGCAGGTTGACCGTCGCGAGCGCGGCGGTCGTCTCGTCCGCGTCCACGGCCAGCACCCGCAGGCCGACGCCGGCGAACGCCATCGCGTCCGCACCGATCCCGGACGTGAGGTCCGCCACGCGCTGCACGCCCGCGGCCTGGTACCGGCGGGCGTGCTGCGCCGCGACGACCAGGCGGGTGGCCTGCTCCAGCCCGGCGGGCGTGAACAGCATGCCGTCGGCGAACTCGCCGAGCTTCGCGTGCGCCCGTGCGCGCAGCCGGGACTGCGTGAGCGCGGCCGCGACGAGGTCCGCGGGGAACCCGTCGCGCCGCAGCCGCTCCGACAGCGCCATCGCGTGCTGCTCGTCGTAGGGGGGCAGCGCCGACAGCAGGGCCCAGCCCTCGGGGCTGAGCAGCTTGGCGAGGCCGGACGCGTCCATGCCGCGATCCTCGCACGACGCGCCCACGCGGACGCGGCGCACGGGGTCGTCGTTGGCACTCGCCTTGACCGAGTGCTAACGGGTTCCTAGAGTGCTGATCGGCACTCTCGTACCGGGAGTGCCAACCGCCCCGCACGGCCGCCGGCACCCGCGACGACGGCCGGCCGTGAGCACGGTGCGGCAACGGACATCAGGCAGCACTCACACGCGAAGGGGAGGTCCGCTGTGTCGGTCTCCATCAAGCCGCTCGAGGACCGCATCGTCGTCAAGACGCTCGAGGCGGAGCAGACGACCGCCTCCGGTCTGGTCATCCCGGACAGCGCCAAGGAGAAGCCCCAGGAGGGCGAGGTCCTGGCGGTCGGCCCGGGCCGTGTCGACGACAACGGCAACCGCGTCCCGCTCGACGTGGCCGTCGGCGACAAGGTCATCTACAGCAAGTACGGCGGTACCGAGGTGAAGTACGACGGCGAGGAGTACCTGATCCTCTCCGCCCGCGACATCCTCGCGATCGTCACGAAGTGACACCGCGCCGGCCCTGAGCGGCCGGCCGGCGTCCGGGGCCCCTCTCCGCGCTGCGGAGGGGGGCCTCGGCGCGTCCGGGGGTCGTCGCCGGGTAGGCCCCGCGTCCGGGGCCCCGTCGTGCCCGGACCGCGCCGCACGCACGACGAGGCCCCCTCCGCACGCGGATGGGGGCCTCGTCGTCGTGATCGGCGACCGGGCGGTATCGCACCGCGGCGGTCGCCACGTCAGGGGGAGCCGGGGTCAGACCACCTGGCTCTGGGTGCGGCCGGCGGCGAGGACGGCGGCGCGCTCGTCCTCGGACAGCCCGCCCCACACGCCGTACGGCTCACGGACCGCGAGCGACTGCTCGCGGCACTCGTTGATGACCGGGCAGGTCGCGCAGATGGCCTTGGCCGCCTCGGCGCGGCGGCGGCGCGCGGCCCCGCGCTCGCCCTCGGGGTGGAAGAACAGGTCCTGGTCGGCGTCCCGGCAGGCGCCCTCGTACTGCCACTCCCAGAGCTCCATCACGGGGCCCGGGAGGCGAGAGATCTCGGCCATGTGCTCCTCCATACCTCCGGCGGCGCGAGCCACCGGGCTGATCGTGCGAGTGAGGCGGTCCGTCCGCCTCTGGGACCTCCGTCCCTGGTGCGGCGTCGAACTGCACTGCTGGAGACACTACAACCGCGCCAGGAGTTGTTCAAGACCGTGTCGCGATCTGGCGTGAAGCGATTCGTGACGGGCCTCACCTGCGTTGACGCGTTCTCGACGCGAACCGTCCGGCGCCGGGTCGGTCGCCGATCGCGCCGTCGCCGGTGGAAACCGCGCCACATCCCCGGCAGAATCGGCGGGGCGCGAGGACGACGGGCGCGGACGAGACGGGCGAGATGCAGATCGACGACGACGGCGGCACGGCGGGGCGGGCACCTTCGGTGGACCCGCACGCCACCGACGCGACCGAGCGGGCCGACCCCGCCGGACCCGTCGACCCCGCCGACCCGGGTGAGACCGCCGACCCGGGTGAGACCGCCGACCCGGACGAGACCACCGGCCCGGACGAGACCACCGGCTCGGACGGGTCGCCGGCCCCGGACGCCGGCGACGCCGCGCCGACGCTGACCGTGGCCGCCGTCGCGGGGCGGCTCGGGGTGGCGCCCGCGACGCTGCGCACGTGGGACCGCCGCTACGGCCTGGGCCCGTCCGAGCACACCGCCGGCGCGCACCGCCGCTACAGCGCGGCCGACCTGGCGCGGCTGATGAGGATGCGGGCCCTGACGCTGGACGGGGTGCCGCCGTCGGACGCCGCGCGCCTCGCCCGGGAGGGCGCCCCGCAGGAGCCGGTGGTGCGGCACCTGTCCGCCGTGCCCGACCTCGTCGGCGGTGCGGAGGGTCCGGGCGTCGCCCGAGGTGCCGGCGTGACGTCGCTCGGTGCCCTGCGGCCGCCGCCCAGCGCCGACCGGCCCGCCACCCCCACCGCCGTGATCGACGCGGCGCTGCGCGCGGACGCCGGCGAGGTCGCCCGCCTGCTCGCCCTGCCCGCCGGCGCCGACCTGACGCGGTGGTGGTCGGACCTGGTCGCACCCGCCCGGGCGGGGATCGCCTCCCGCACGGTGCTGGCGCGCCCCGGCGACGAGCCCGACGCGCTCGTGGTGGCCGCCGCGCTCGCGGTGCTGCGGGACCGCTCGGGCCGGGTGCCGGCGCACCCGTCGCGCCGGCGCATCGCGCTGCTGATGGCCGCGCCCGGGGAGCCGCGGCCGCTGTCGCTGCACGTGCTGGCCGGCGCGCTGGCGGACGCGGGCGTGGATGCGCGCGTCGTCGCGGGCCCCACCGGTCGGCACCGGTTGCTGGAGATCACCGCGATGACGTCGCCGTCGGCAGTCGTGCTCACGAGCGAGCAGGCCGCGCCGGACCTCGCCACGCTGGCGGCGCTCGTCGAGCAGCACCCGGAGCTGCCGGTCTTCGCGATGGTGCCCGACGAGGCGTCCCCGGCCGTGCCGCGCGGGCCGGAGGTCTACCGGGTGCGCACGGTCCCGGGGCTCGTGCACGAGGTGCTCGCGGTCTGCCGGTGACCGATCCGTGACCCGTTCGCGCTAACGTCCCGCCCGATCCGGCCGATACACCTAGAAGCCGGGTCCGCCAGGACCGGGCAGAGGCGGAAGGCGGAGGTCGATGGCTGGCGTCGTGGTGTGCCACGGGTCGACGGCGGTGCGGGAACGCATCGTCCTGACGGCACTGGGGGTCCCCTCGCTCGCGCCGGTCCGCGCCGCAGCCACGGTGGAGGAGCTGGTCACGCTCGCCCGCCGCGTGCCCCCGACGATCGTGCTGCTCGACGCGCACCTGCCGTCGCCAGGCCCGGTCGAGGCGATCCGCAGGCTGCGGGCCGTGCCGTCCCAGTCGACGGTCGTCATGCTGGCGGTGCCGGGCGACGAGATCGCGCTGGACCGGGCGATCGCCCTGGGTGCGCGCGGCTACCTCGCCCCGGACGTCGGCCGCGCGGAGCTCGCCGCGGTCGCCGCCCACATCCTCGCCAGCCCGGCGCTGCCCGCCGGCGTCCCGGACGCGGTCGCGGCGCACGGTGCCGTCGCCAGCGCCCCCACGCCCGCCGTCGCACGGGCGGAGCTGCCGGTGCAGGCCGGCGCGTCCCGCGACGAGGTCTCGCTGACCAAGCGCGAGGTCGAGGTGCTGGTCGGCATGAGCAACGGCCGGTCGAACGCCCAGATCGGCCAGGAGCTGTTCCTGTCCGAGGACACCATCAAGACCCACGCCCGCCGGCTGTTCCGCAAGCTCGGTGCGGCGGACCGGGCGCAGGCCGTCGCGATCGGCCTGCGGCGCGGCCTCATCCGCTGACGCGGGGCGTCGCGGAGGTCACCTCCCCGGCGTCCGGGTGCCGTCGGGAACCGCCGTATCATCGGGGGATGACCGACCTGGGTACCCCTGGATCCGCCGCGCCTGCCGACCCGTTCGGCTTCATCGGTCTCACCTACGACGACGTCCTGCTCCTCCCGGGCGAGACCGACGTCATCCCGAGCGAGGTCGACACCACGACCCGCCTCACGCGTGAGATCTCCCTGTCGATCCCCCTGGTGTCCGCCGCGATGGACACCGTCACCGAGTCGCGCATGGCCATCGCGCTCGCCCGCCAGGGCGGCATCGGCGTGCTGCACCGCAACCTGTCGATCGAGGCGCAGGCCCACCAGGTCGACCTCGTGAAGCGCTCCGAGTCCGGCATGGTGTCCGACCCCGTCACCGTGGGTCCCGACGCCACGCTCGCCGAGCTCGACGCCCTGTGCGCGAAGTACCGCGTCTCCGGCCTGCCGGTCGTGGACGACGACCGCCGGCTGCTCGGCATCATCACCAACCGCGACCTGCGCTTCGTGCCGCCGGCCGAGTTCGCCACCCGGCGGGTGCGCGACACGATGACGTCGATGCCGCTGGTCACCGGGCCGGTCGGCATCTCGAACGACGACGCCGCGGCGCTGCTCGGCAAGCACAAGGTCGAGAAGCTGCCGCTGGTGGACGCCGACGGCCGCCTGCAGGGGCTCATCACCGTCAAGGACTTCGTGAAGTCCGAGCAGTACCCGCTCGCCACCAAGGACGCGTCCGGCCGCCTGGTCGTCGCCGCGGCCGTCGGGTTCTTCGGCGACGCCTGGGACCGCGTGACCGCGCTCGTCGAGGCCGGCGTGGACGCGCTCGTCGTCGACACCGCCAACGGCCACGCCCGGCTCATGCTCGACATGGTGCGCCGCATCAAGTCCGACCCGGCCACGCGGCACGTGCAGGTCATCGGCGGCAACATCGCGACCCGCGAGGGCGCGCAGGCGCTGGTCGACGCGGGCGTGGACGCGGTCAAGGTCGGCGTCGGCCCGGGCTCCATCTGCACGACGCGCGTGGTCGCGGGCGTCGGCGTGCCGCAGGTCACCGCGGTCTACGAGGCGTCGCTGGCGGCCAAGCCGGCGGGCGTCCCGGTCATCGCGGACGGCGGCCTGCAGTACTCGGGCGACATCGCCAAGGCCCTCGTGGCCGGCGCGGACAGCGTCATGGTCGGCGGGCTCATCGCCGGCTGCGACGAGTCCCCGGGCGACCTGGTGTTCGTCAACGGCAAGCAGTTCAAGCGCTACCGCGGCATGGCGTCGCTCGGCGCGATGCAGAGCCGCGGGGACCGCCGGTCGTACTCAAAGGACCGCTACTTCCAGGGCGACCTCACCGACGACGAGATCATCACCGAGGGCATCGAGGGCCAGGTCCCGTACCGCGGCCCGCTCGCGGCGGTCGCGCACCAGCTGGTCGGCGGCCTGCACCAGTCGATGTTCTACGTCGGCGCGCGCACGATCCCGCAGCTGCAGCAGCGCGGGAGGTTCGTCCGCATCACGCCGGCGGGCCTCAAGGAGAGCCACCCGCACGACGTCCAGATGATCTCGGAGTCCCCGAACTACACGGTGCGCTGACCCGCGCGCCGCGCGTCCCGCCGCGAGGTCGTCACGTGCGGCCGAGGTCGTCATGCCGAGCTGACGACCTCGGCCGGGACTGACGACCTCGCGGCCGCCTCGGGCGGACGCGGACGGGGCCGGGTGCGCGTGCACCCGGCCCCGTCGCGTCGGCGGTCAGTCGCGGAAGGTCTCGATCTGCGCGCCCAGCTCGACCAGCCGCTCCTGCAGCTGCTCGTACCCGCGGGCGATGATGTCGACGTTGCGCAGCACGCTCGTGCCCTTGGCGGCGAGCATCGCCAGCAGGATCACCACGGCGGGCCGCAGCGCGGGCGGGCACGACACCTCCGCGCCGGACCAGTGCGTGGGGCCGGACACCTGCAGCCGGTGCGCGTCGAGCAGGCGCACGTCGGCGCCGAGCCGGGTGAGGTCCGTCAGGTGGATCGCCCGGCCCTCGTACACCCAGTCGTGCACGAGCGTCGAGCCCGTCGCGCACGCGGCGATGACCGCGAAGAACGGCAGGTTGTCGATGTTGAGGCCGGGGAACGGCATCGGGTGGATCTTGTCGAGCGGCGCGCGCAGGTCGCTCGGGTGCACGGTGATGTCCACGAGCCGGGTGCGGCCGTTGTGGGCGGTGTACTCCGGCGACAGCGTGTACCGCAGGCCCATCTCGGAGAGCGTCGCGAGCTCGATCTCCATGAACTCGATCGGCACGCGGCCGACGGTGATCTCCGAGCCGGTGACGATGCCGGCGGTGAGCAGGCTCATCGCCTCGACCGGGTCCTCGGACACCGCGTACTCCACGTCGGCGTCGATCTCCGCCTTGCCGTGCACGGTGAGCGTGGTGGTCCCGATGCCGTCGACCCGCACGCCCAGCAGCTCCAGGAAGAAGCACAGGTCCTGGACCATGTAGTTGGGGCTGGCGTTGCGGATGGTCGTGACGCCGGGGCGCCGGGCGGCGGCCATGAGGGCGTTCTCGGTGACGGTGTCGCCGCGCTCGGTCAGCACGATCGACAGGTTCTCCGTGCCCGGGTCGGTGACGCGGGCCAGGTAGCGGCCGCCGCTGGCGGTGACGGACAGGCCGAACGGGCGCAGGGCGATCATGTGCGGCTCGACGGTGCGGGAGCCGAGGTCGCACCCGCCGGCGTACGGCAGCCGGAACTCGTCGTGCTGCCCGAGCAGCGGGCCGAAGAACATGATGATCGAGCGGGTGCGGCGGGCGGCGTCGACGTCGATGGCCTCGAGGTCGAGGTCCTTCGGCACGACGATCTCGAGGTCGTGGCCGTCGTTCGACCACGTGGCGCGGACGCCGACGGACCGCAGCACGTCGACGATGCGGTCCACCTCGACGATCCGGGCGACGTTGCGCAGGCGCGTGGTGCCGCGGTTGAGCAGCGAGGCGCACAGCAGCGCGACGGCGCCGTTCTTGGAGGTGTTGACGTCGAGCCGTCCCTCGAGGCGGACGCCGCCCTGCACGCGCAGGTGGGTGTGCTGGGGGCCGCCGAGGGTCACGATGGGGGCGTCGAGCGCCGCGCCGATGCGCGTGAGCATGTCGAGGCTGAGGTTCTGGGAGCCCTGCTCGATGCGGTGGACGGCGGACTGGCTGGTGCCGAGGAGCTCGGCGAGCTGGGTCTGCGTGAGGCCGCGGTGGCGGCGGGCGGACCGGACGAGCGAGCCCACGTGGGCGAGCTGCTCGGGGAGCGTGGGAGTCACGGGGGAGTTGGGCGCGGGGACGGCGGGGATCGTGCCGGTCGCGGTCTCGGAAGTCGTGGTCACCGACCGAACGTATCTCATGGATGAGATATCGGCGCACCGCAGGATGGGGAGATCCTGTGTCCGACGCCGCCCCGTCGCCGGCGGGACGTCACGGGTGAGGTGACGGCGCAGGTCAGGCGATCAGCGTGTCCTGCACCGGGCGGCCGGCGAACCGCAGGTCGCGGGCCGGGTCGTGCACGGGCGGGGCCAGGGGCCGGCGACCGCGGCTGGGCCAGGTGTGCTCCGCGCCCGGGCCGGGCAGGCCGCGCTCGTCGCGCCAGGCGTTGAAGGCCTCCGCCCACGCCCGGTGCGCGGTCACCTGGTAGTCGTGCAGGGACACCAGGTCGAGGTCCCCGAGGTGCGGGAACCGGCCGACGATCCGCTCCAGGACGTCGAGCGTGGCGACCACGTCGACGTCGGCGGTGTGCAGGCTGCCGGTGTCGACCACCTGGTAGACGCCGCACAGGTCCACCAGCTTGCGCTTGCCCCTGCGGTACCGGTCCTCCGCGCGGTCCAGCACCAGCGGGTCGATCACCGGCCGCAGCTCGCCGTCGAGGCGGTCCTCCACGGTGGGCAGGTGGTGGCGACGCAGCTCGGCCTCCAGCAGGCACAGGTCGAACGACGCGTTGTAGGCGACCACGGGCACCCCGTCGCGGACGGCACCCGCGATGGCGTCCGCGATCTCGTCCAGCGCCGGTCGCGGCGCCGAGCCGTGCGCACGCGCGTGCTCGGTGCTGATGCCGTGGATCGCGCTCGCGGCCTCGGGGATCGGCACGCCCGGGTCGATCAGCCACGTCCGGACGTGCGTGCCGGCCGCGTCCCGCCGGACCAGTGCCGCGGTGACGATGCGGTCGCGGTCCACGTCGACGCCGGTGGTCTCCGTGTCGAAGCCCAGCAGGGGCCCGTCCGTCCAGGTCATGCGTCGTCCTCCTTCCTGCCCCGTCAGCATCGCACCGGCCACCCACGCGGCCGGGGAACCGGCCCCGGCCTGTCGCGGCCTGCCACGTCCTGTCACGGCCCGGGCCGTGCCAGACGGCCCGCGCCGCCCGGCGAGATGCGGCCCGGCCCCGCGGGGGTGAGGGTGGGAGGAGCCCGCGGACAGCGGGGAGCACCCACCGAGAGGAGACGTCATGGCACGCCTGACCGGCCGGACCGTCGCGTTCCTGACCAGCAGCAAGGGCATCGAGGAGCCCGAGCTGACCGCGCCCTGGCAGGCCGTGGTCGACGAGGGCGGCACGCCCGTGCTGGTGTCCGCGGAGGCGGGCACGGTGAGCGCCGTCAACAACGACCTCGACCCGGGCGGCGAGTACCCGGTGGACCGCACGCTCGACCAGGTGTCGGCGGACGACGTCGACGCCCTCGTCATCCCGGGCGGCACCGTCAACGCCGACACCCTGCGCACGCAGGAGGGCGCGCAGGCGCTCGTGCGCGCGGTGGTCGGCGCGGGCAAGCCGGTCGCGGCGATCTGCCACGGCCCGTGGACGCTGATCGAGGCGGGCGTCGTGGACGGCGTCACGCTCACGTCGTACCCGAGCCTGGCGACCGACCTGCGCAACGCCGGCGCCGACTGGGTGGACCGCGAGGTTGTCGTGTCGCAGGCGGGCGGCAGCACCCTCATCACGTCCCGCAACCCCGACGACCTGCCCGCGTTCTGCGCGGCGGTCGTGGAGGCGGTCGCGGGCTGACCCGCCCCGCTGCTCCGGCGTGGGCGCGCCCGGCACCGGGGGCGCCCACGCCGGTAACCTGGGCCGGTGAGCAACGAGATCGAGATCGGCCGCGGCAAGCGGGGGCGGCGCGCGTACTCCTTCGACGACATCGCCGTGGTGCCCTCCCGGCGCACGCGGGACCCGGAGGAGGTCTCGGTCGGCTGGCAGATCGACGCCTACCACTTCGACCTGCCGGTGCTGGCGGCGCCGATGGACTCGGTCATGAGCCCGGCCACGGCCGTCGCGCTCGGCCGCGCGGGCGGCCTGGGGGTGCTCGACCTCGAGGGGCTGTGGACCCGCTACGAGGACCCCGAGCCGCTGCTGGCCCGGATCGCCGAGCTCCCGGCCGACGAGGCGACCGCCCGCATGCAGGAGATCTACGCGGCGCCGATCCAGCCGGAGCTGATCCGCCGCCGCATCGGCGAGATCCGCGACGCCGGCGTGACGGTGGCGGGCGCGCTGTCCCCGCAGCGCACGCAGGAGTTCTGGAAGGACGTGGTCGACGCCGGCGTCGACCTGTTCGTCATCCGCGGCACCACCGTGTCGGCCGAGCACGTCTCCGGCCGGGCCGAGCCGCTGAACCTCAAGCGCTTCATCTACGAGCTCGACGTGCCGGTGGTCGTCGGCGGCGCGTCCACGTACACCGCGGCGCTGCACCTCATGCGCACCGGCGCGGCGGGCGTCCTCGTCGGGTTCGGCGGCGGCGCCGCGCACACCACGCGCGTCTCGCTGGGGATCCACGCCCCGATGGCCACGGCGGTCGCGGACGTCGCGGCCGCGCGTCGGGACTACCTGGACGAGTCCGGCGGCCGGTACGTGCACGTCATCGCGGACGGCGGGGTGGGCCGGTCGGGCGACCTGGTGAAGGCCGTCGCGTGCGGGGCGGACGCCGTCATGCTCGGGGCCGCGCTCGCCCGGGCGACGGACGCGCCGGGCGGCGGCTGGCACTGGGGCCCGGAGGCGCACCACCCGGACCTGCCGCGCGGGGAGCGGGTGCACGTCGGGCAGGCGGGGACGCTGCAGCAGGTGCTGTTCGGCCCGGGGTCGACCGCCGACGGGTCGCTCAACCTCATCGGGGCGCTCCGCCGGGCGATGGCCACCACCGGGTACTCGGACCTCAAGGAGTTCCAGCGCGTCGAGATCGTGGTCTCGCCGTACCAGCCCCGCTGAGCCGGGCGGGCGGGGCGGTTGCCCGTTCCTGCCCGGATGTGTGTGGATCCGCGCCCGAGTCGGTTTGTTTGCTTGCGTTTCGGGCCTGACCTGCGCCATGCTGGACCCGCACCGCCGCCGGGCGACACCCGACGGCACGGGACCCCGACGGAGCGGACGTGTACGCAACCGAGCGCCAGCAGCAGATCCTCGCCGCCGCGCGGCGCGACGGGAGGGTCGACGTCGCGTCGCTGGCCGCCCGGCTCGACGTCACGCCGGAGACGGTCCGCCGCGACCTGACGGTGCTGGAGCGCCACGGCCTGGTCCGGCGCGTGCACGGCGGCGCCATCCCCGTCGAGCAGCTCGGGTTCGAGCCCGGTCTCGCCCAGCGCGAGGGCCTGCTCGCGGGGGAGAAGGACCGCATCGCCAAGGCCGCGCTCGACGAGCTGCCCGACGGCGGCTCGCTGATCCTCGACGCCGGCACGACCACCGTCCGGCTGGCGGAGCTCCTGCCGGCCGACCGCGAGCTCACCGTCGTCACGCACGCGCTGCCGGTCGCCACCGTGCTGGCCACCCGCCCCGGCATCACGCTGCACCTGGTCGGCGGGACGGTGCGTGGTCGCACCCTCGCCGCGGTCGGCACCTGGGCGCTGCGCGAGCTCGCCGACATCCGGGCCGACGTGGCGTTCCTCGGGACCAACGGGCTGAGCGTCGAGCACGGGCTCACGACGCCCGACCTCGCGGAGGCCGCGGTCAAGCGGGCGCTGGTGCAGGCCGCGCGCCGCATCGTGGTGCTGGCCGACCACAGCAAGCTCGGCCGGGAGGACTTCGCGCACGTCGCACCGCTCGCGGAGGTCGACACGCTGGTGACCGACGCGGGCGTGCAGCCCGAGGTCGCCGACGAGATCGAGGCCGCCGGTCCCCGGGTGGTGCGGGCGTGACCGGGTCGCGGGCGGCCGGGACGCCCCGCGTCGTCACCCTGACGCCCAACCCGAGCCTGGACCGGGCGCTCGACCTCGACGTCCTGCTGCCCGGCGAGGTCAACCGGGCGGTCGGCACGCACCAGCACCCCGGCGGCAAGGCGATCAACGTGTCCCGGGCGCTCGCGGTGCACGGCGTCGCGACCTGCGCCGTGCTGCCGTCGGGCGGCGCGGACGGCGCCCAGCTCGTCGCGCTGCTGGCGGCCCAGGGGGTGACCGCCCGTCCCGTGCCGGTGTCGGGCGACACCCGGTCCAACATCACGCTCACCGAGTCGAGCGGCGCGACCACCAAGATCAACGCCCCCGGGCCGGCGCTGTCCGCCGCGGAGGTCGACGCGCTGCTCGCCGCCGTGGAGGCCGAGGTGCTCGCGGGAGCGACGGCGGTCGTCGCCGCGGGGAGCCTGCCCGCCGGCGTCGACGACGCGTTCTTCACGCGGGTGGCCGACCTCGGTGCGCGGCACGGCGTCCCGGTGGTGCTCGACACGTCCGGCGAGCCGCTGGCCGCGGCCGTGCGGCACGGCGGCCTCGCGCTCGTGAAGCCCAACGACGAGGAGCTCGCCGAGCTCGCCGGCCGGGACCTCGTGACCGTCGGGGACGTGCTGGCCGCCGCCGCGACCGTGCGGGCCGCGGGGACCGACGCGGTGCTCGTCAGCCTCGGGGCGCACGGCGCGCTGCTCGTGACCGGTGGCGGATCCTGGTGGGCCGGGGGGCCGCCGCTGCTGCCCGTCTCCACGGTCGGCGCCGGCGACTCCACGCTCGCCGGGTACCTGGCCGCCCCCGGGGAGCCGGCCGAGCGGCTGCGGCGCGCCGTGGCGTGGGGACGCGCCGCCGTGCTGCTCCCCGGCACCGAGGCCCCGTGCCCCGCCGACGTCCGCCCCGGCGAGGTGGCGGTCGTCGCCGACCCCGACCCGGCCCTCGCCCTCAAGGAGCTCTGAGGGCCCGCCCGGGCCCGCAGCCCCCGACCCCGCACCCGCTCGCCCCCACCTCGACGGAGAGACCATGAGCACGCGCACCGAGTCCACCGCCCCTCCCGCCCCCGGGACGCTCCTGCACGGCGTGGGGGTGGGCCGGCGCGTCGCCGTGGGCCCCGTCGTGCGGGTGCAGCCCGCCCCGGCCGTGCCCGCCGACGCGCCCGTGGTGCGGGACGGCGCCCGCGTACCCGAGGCCGACGTGCCCGACGCGGTCGTCGCCGCGTTCGCGGACGTCGCCGAGGCGCTGCGCGCGCAGGCCGACCGGGCGGGCGGGACCGTCGCCGAGGTGCTGGGCGCGACGGCGATGATGGCCGACGACCCGGCCCTGCGCGACCAGGTGCTCGCGCGCGTGCGCGGCGGCGAGCCGGCCGTCGGGGCCCTCGACGCGGTGGTCGGCCAGTTCGCGGCGATGTTCGAGCAGGCCGGTGGCTACCTCGCCGAGCGCGTGACCGACCTGCGCAGCGTCCGGGACCGCGTGGTCGCCCGCCTGGCGGGGCTGCCGGCCCCCGGCGTCCCCGAGCTGCGCGAGCCGTCCGTCGTCGTCGCCCGGGACCTGGCGCCGGCCGACACCGCCGCGCTCGACCTCGAGCGGGTGCTGGCGCTCGTCACCGAGGAGGGCGGCCCCACGGGGCACACCGCGATCATCGCCGGGCAGAACGGCATCCCCTGCGTGGTGCGCACCGCCGGCGCCGCCGGCCTGCCCGACGGGGTGGTGGTCGGGGTCGACGCCGCCGCGGGCACCGTGCTCGTGCAGCCCGAGGACGACGCGCGCGCGGCGTTCGCGGCCCGCGCGGCGGCGGAGCGGGCGCTGGAGGACGACACCGCGCCGGGCGCCACCGCCGACGGGCACGGCGTCGCGCTGCTCGCCAACATCGGCACCGCCGAGGACGCGGAGCGGCTGTCCGCGACCGCCGCGGAGGGCGTCGGGCTGTTCCGCACCGAGGTGCTGTTCCTGGGCCGGCAGCAGGCGCCGACGGTCGACGAGCAGGCCGAGGTCTACGCGCGCGTGCTCCGGGCCGTCGGGCCGGGGCGCAAGGTCGTCGTGCGGACCCTCGACGCGGGCGCGGACAAGCCGCTGGCCTTCGCGAACCTCACCCCGGAGGAGAACCCGGCCCTCGGCGTGCGCGGCTACCGGCTGGTGCGCTCCGCGCCCGGGCTGCTGGCCGACCAGCTCACGGCGCTCGCGCGGGCGGGCCACGAGACCGGCACGGACCCCTGGGTGATGGCCCCGATGATCGCGACCGCGGGGGAGGCGCGGGCGTTCGCCGCCGCCGCCCGGGACGCGGGCCTGCGCACGGCGGGCGTCATGGTCGAGGTCCCGGCCGCCGCGCTGCGCGCCGCCGGCGTGCTCGACGAGGTGGACTTCGTCTCGCTCGGCACCAACGACCTGGCGCAGTACACGATGGCCGCCGACCGGCTGCGCGGCGAGCTCGTCGACCTGCTCGACGCGTGGCAGCCGGCCGTGCTGGAGCTCGTCGCCGCCACCGCGCGGGCGGGCGCCGGGCGCGACCGGCCCGTGGGGGTGTGCGGGGAGTCGGCGTCGGACCCGCTCATGGCGCTCGTCCTCACCGGGCTCGGCGTCACCAGCCTGTCGATGTCCCCGGCCGCGCTGCCCGCCGTGCGGTACGCGCTGCGCCGCCACACCCTCGCGCAGTGCCGGGAGATGGCGGACGCGGCGCTCGCGGCGGCGGACCCCGCGGCGGCGCGGGCGGCGGTCACGGCGCGGGTGACGCCCGAGGCGCGGGCGGCGCTCGGGCTCTGACGCGCCGGCCGCGGGGAGCGGCCCGGTGGCACGCGGGCACGGCCCCGGTGCGGCCCGTCACGCCTCGGTGCGGCCCGGTGCGGCCCGGCGACTCCCGCGGGGCGCGCGCGTACCCTGGCGCGCATGGTGCCCGACCACGGCGTCCTGGACCCGGAGACCGACCCGCTCGCCACCCTGGTGCTCGAGCCGGACGACCTGCGCGACCTCGCCCGGCGGGTGGTGACGTCGCCCGGTGCGGGCACCGCGACGCACCACGCGCCCTGGACCCGGGCGCCCCTGGCGACGCTGCCCGTGTCCACGCCCGACGACGTCGCCCGCGCCGCGCGCGCCGCCCGGGCCGCGCAGCGCCGGTGGGCGGCCGTCCCCGCGCGGCGGCGCGCGGGCCTGCTGCTGCGCGTGCACGACCTGCTGCTGTCCCGGCAGAGCGACGTGCTGGACCTGGTGCAGCTGGAGAACGGCAAGGCGCGCGCCTCGGCGTTCGAGGAGGTCGCGGACGTCGCGCTCGTCGCCCGGCACCTGGGCCTGCGGGCGCCGGCGCTGCTCGCAACCGAGCGACGGCCGGGGCTGGTCCCGGGGCTCACGTCGGTGCGGGTCCGGCACGACCCGGTCGGGGTGGTCGGCGTCGTCGCGCCGTGGAACTACCCCCTCAGCCTGACGCTCGGCGACGTGCTGCCGGCGCTCGCGGCCGGGGACGCCGTCCTGCTGCGCCCGGACCCGCAGACGCCGCTGACGGCCCTGTGGGCGGTGGAGCTGCTCGAGGACGCCGGCATGCCGCCCGGGCTGGTGCAGGTGGTGCTCGGCGACGGACCCGTCGTGGGCGCGGCCGTCGCCGACCACGTCGACCACCTGGTGTTCACCGGGTCCACGGCCACCGGTCGGGTGGTCGCGGCGCGCGCGGGGGAGCGGCTGGTGCCCACGACGCTGGAGCTCGGCGGCAAGAACGCGATGTACGTGGCGGACGACGTGGACGTGGAGGCCGCGGCCGAGGGGGCGGTGCGGGCGTGCTTCGGCGGCACGGGCCAGCTGTGCGTGTCGGTGGAGCGGCTGCTGGTGCACGAGGCCGTCGCGGACGCGTTCCTGGCGGCGTTCGTGCGGCGCACGCGCGCGCTGCGGATCGGCGTGGGGCTGGACTACCGGTCGGATGTCGGGTCCCTGACCTCCGCGGAGCAGCTCGCCCGCGTGGTGGAGCACGTGGAGGACGCCCTGTCGGGCGGCGCGCGGGTCCTGGCCGGGGGGCGGCACCGGACGGACGTGGGACCGTACGTGTACGAGCCGACCGTGCTCGAGGGCGTGGGCGCCCAGGCCCGGGCGTTCCGGGAGGAGACGTTCGGGCCCGTCGTGGCGGTGCAGCGGGTCGCGTCGGACGACGAGGCGGTCGCGGCGGCCGACGACTCGTCGTCCGCGCTGCACGCGAGCATCTGGACGCGGTCCGCGCGCCGGGGGCAGGCGCTCGCCGCGCGGCTGCGGGCGGGCTCCGTCGCCGTCAACGACGGCTACCAGGCGTCGTGGGGCTCGGTCGCCGCCCCGCAGGGCGGCCGGGGGGACTCCGGCTGGGGCCGGCGGCACGGCCGCGAGGGCCTGCTGGCGCTGACCGTGACGCGCACGGTCGCGGTCCAGCGCGGCGTGCACGGGGTGCGGCTCGCGGGGCGCGCCGTCCTGCCGCCGGCGGGGCCGGGCCGCGTGCTCGCCGGGCCGCCGGAGCGGTGGACCGCGCAGGTGACGGCGGCGCTGCGGCTCGCGCGGCGGCTGCGGCTGCGCTGACGCCGCCTCGGCCGGCGCGACCGCCTCAGCCGGCGCGCACCGCCTCGGCCGGCGCGCACCGCCTCGGCCGGCGCGACCGCCTCAGCCGGCCCGCACCGTCTCCGACGGCGGGGCGGGGGGCGAGGGCAGCGCCGTCGCCGAGGCCGGCTCCGGGTCCTCCGAGAAGTGCACGCGGTTGCGGCCCTGGCGCTTCGCCCGGTACAGCGCGGCGTCGGCGCGGGCGGCCAGGGCGTGGGCGGACTCGCCGGTCGCGGCCATCGCGCCGCCGAGGCTGAGCGTGACCCGGAGCTGCGGCGACAGCTCCTGCCACGGGTAGCCGGCGATCGTGCCGCGGATGCGCTCGCACACCGCGCGGGCCTGCTCGAGCGGCGAGTCCAGCAGCACGAGCGTGAACTCCTCGCCGCCGATGCGCGCCACGACGTCGCCGACGCGGACCGCCCCGGTCATGATCTGGGCGACGCGACGCAGCACCTCGTCGCCGACCGGGTGGGAGTGCTGGTCGTTGACGGCCTTGAACAGGTCGATGTCCGCGACGACGTAGGCGAGCGACTCCTCCTGCCCGAGCCGGGCGGCGAGGATCGCGTCGAGGCCGCGGCGGTTGAGCAGCCCGGTCAGCGGGTCGTGCGCGGCGTCGTGCTGGAGCGTCTCGTTGAGGGCCGCGAGCTCCGCGAGCCGCTTGCGCGCCTGGTCCCGGGACTGGCGCACGCGCTCCACCTCGAGCTGGGCGTTGACGACGATGCCGCGGCGCTCGGCGGCGGCGTCGCGCTGCAGCATGACGGCCTCGTGGTAGCGGCGGTGGGTCTCCAGCGCCGCGCGCAGGTCGCCGGTGTCCTCGTGCACCTGGACCAGCTCGAGCAGCAGGTCCGCCCGCTCCATCGGGCGCAGCGTCTGCTCGGTCAGCAGCAGGCCGGCGGAGAGGGTGGCGCGGGCCGCGGCGTGGTCCCCGCGCAGCCGCCGGAGACGGCCGTGCGCGGCGTGGTAGCGGATGGTCAGGTACCGGGCGGCCACCTCCGGCAGCACCGCCGCGACGTCCTCGAGCGCCCGGTCGGCGGCGGCGAGGTCGCCGCGGGCCATGTGCGCGCGGGCGAGGCGGATCTGCGCCTCGGCGGCCATGCGCGGGTTGCCGTCCTGCGCGGCGAGCATGCCGCGGGTCGCGAGGGAGACGGCGCGGTCGGCCAGCACCCGGGCGCGCGCCGGGTCGGCCGACGCGAGGGCCTCGGACTCGTCGGTGTCGAGCTTGGCCAGGCCGGACAGCGTGGCGCAGGTGCCGTCGGGGCGGTCGAGCAGCGGCCAGAGCGTCGCGGCCTCGTCGAGGAGCTCGCGGGCCTTCTCCGGGAACCGGCCCATCGAGATGTACGTGTCCGCGAGGTTGTTCAGCGCGGCGGCGAGGCCCTCGGTGTCGTCGAGCTCGCGGCGGATCGCGAGCGACCGCTCGAGGAACTCCAGGGCCGAGAGGTTGTCGCCGAACCCGTTGTAGACCGCCGCGAGCCCCTGCAGCACCCGGCCCTCCCAGGGGCGCAGGCCGTGGGACGTCGCCAGCGCGAGGGCGCGCTCCATCGCGGCGAGTGCCAGCGCGTCGTCCCCTACGAGGTGGTGCGCCCAGCCGCCGTTGTACTCGAGCTCGATCTCCACCGGCACGGCGCCCTCCGCCTGTGCCCGGTCCAGCAGGTCGGGCAGGGCGGCGACGCAGAGTGCGGGGGCTGCGTCGCAGAGCCGGTCGATCCGGTCGAGCTCCGAGCGCCAGTCGGGAAGGCCACCCGGCTGCGCCGCTCGGGCAGTCGTCATACCGGTGGTATCGGGTACCCCGCCGGGGGCCTGGAGGCATCGATCGGGTGAAGTCCGCACGGCGGACGGATGACGTCCGGAGTGCGGACGGCTCCGTGTCCCGACGCGCGAGGGCCCCGCACCGGACGGATCCGGTGCGGGGCCCTCGCGCGTCGGCGGGCGCCGTCAGGCGATCGTCGCGACCGCCTGACGGGCGATCTCGAGCTCCTCGTTGGTGGGGATCACCAGCACGGTGACCTCCGCGCCGTCCGGGGAGATGACCGTCGGCTGCTTCTTGCGCCCGGCGTTGCGCTCCGGGTCGACCTGGATGCCCAGGCGCTCCAGGCCCTGCAGGGCGTTGAGGCGGACGATGTCGTCGTTCTCGCCGATGCCGGCGGTGAACGTGATCGCGTCCACGTGCCCGAGCTCGGCGTAGTACTTGCCGACGTAGCCCTTGATGCGGTGGTAGTACACGTCGAGGGCGGTCTTCACGCGCTCGTCGCCGGCCGCGACCGCGTCGTGCACGTCGCGCATGTCGGTGTAGCCCGACAGGCCGAGCATCCCGGACTTCCGGTTGAGCAGCTCGTCCAGGTCGTCGATGGTGTAGCCGCCGACGCGGGCCAGGTGGAACAGCACGGCCGGGTCGATGTCCCCGGAGCGGGTGCCCATGACGAGGCCCTCGAGCGGGGTCAGGCCCATCGAGGTGTCGATGCACGCGCCGCCGCGCACGGCCGACGCGGAGGCGCCGTTGCCGAGGTGCAGGACGATCGTGTTCAGCTCGGACACGTCCTTGCCGAGGAACTCGGCGGTGGCGCGGGACACGTACAGGTGCGACGTGCCGTGCGCGCCGTAGCGGCGGATCTTGTACTGCTCGGCGACGTCCCGGTCGATGGCGTACGTGTACGCGGCCGGGGGCATGGTGCGGTGGAACGCGGTGTCGAACACGGCGACGTGCGGGACGTTCGGGAACGCGTGCCGCGCCGCCTTGAGGCCCGCCACGTGCGCCGGGTTGTGCAGCGGCGCGAGGGGGGACAGGGCGTCGATCTGCGCGAGCACCTCGTCGTCGACGACCGCGGGGCCGTCGAAGACGTCGCCGCCCTGGACGACGCGGTGGCCGACGGCCGTCAGGTCCTCCTCGCGGAGCTGCGGCCCCTGCTGCTCGAACAGGTCGAGCACGACGCGCATGCCGGTCTCGTGGTCGGGCACCGGCTGCTCGAGCACCGTGGTGCCGGACGGGCCCTCGTGCTTCACCTTGCCGACCTCGAGGCCGATGCGCTCCACGATGCCGGAGGCCAGGGCCTCGCCGCTGGTGACGTCGACCAGCTGGTACTTGATCGACGAGGAGCCGGAGTTGATGACGAGGACCGTGTTCACTTCGTGCCTTCCGAGGTCGCGCCCATGGCCTGGGCCTGGATCGCCGTGATGGCGACGGTGTTGACGATGTCCTGCACCAGGGCGCCCCGGGACAGGTCGTTGACGGGCTTGCGCAGGCCCTGGAGCACCGGGCCGACCGCGACGGCACCGGCGGAGCGCTGCACGGCCTTGTACGTGTTGTTGCCGGTGTTGAGGTCGGGGAACACGAACACGGTCGCCCGGCCGGCCACGTCGGAGTCCGGCATCTTCGTGCGGGCCACCGAGGCGTCCACGGCGGCGTCGTACTGGATGGGGCCCTCGACGTTGAGGTCGGGGCGGCGCTCGCGGACCAGCTCGGTCGCGGTGCGGACCTTGTCGACGTCGGCGCCCGAGCCGGACATGCCGGTGGAGTACGACAGCATCGCGATGCGGGGCTCGATGCCGAACTGCGCGGCGGTGGCGGCCGACGAGATCGCGATGTCCGCGAGCTGCTCGGCCGTCGGGTCGGGGTTCACCGCGCAGTCGCCGTAGACGAGCACGCGGTCCTCGAGGCACATGAGGAACACGGACGAGACGACCGACGTGCCGGGCACCGTCTTGATGATCTCGAAGGACGGCTTGATGGTGTGGGCGGTGGTGTGCGCCGCGCCGGAGACCATGCCGTCCGCGAGGCCGAGCTGCACCATCATCGTGCCGAAGTACGACACCGAGGACACGATCTCCCGGGCTCGCTCCACCGTCATGCCCTTGTGCTTGCGCATCTCGGTGTACTCGGCGGCGAACCGCTCCAGCAGGTCGCCCGACTTCGGGTCGACGACGGTGGCGGCGGCCAGGTTGAGACCGAGCTCGGTCGCGCGGGTCCGGATCGCCGCCTCGTCGCCGAGGATCGTCAGGTCCGCGACCTCGCGCTGGAGCAGCGTGGAGGCGGCCCGCAGGATGCGGTCGTCGTTGCCCTCGGGGAGCACGATGTGCTTGCGGTCCGAGCGGGCCCGGTCGAGCAGCTCGTACTCGAACATCAGCGGCGTCACGACGTCGGGCGCCGGGACCTCGAGGGCCGCGAGCGCCTCCTCGGCGTCGGTGTACTTCTCGAACAGGGCGAGCGCGGTGTCGACCTTGCGCTGCGAGTCGGCCGAGAGGCGGCCGCGGGTGCCGGCCGCCTCGCTCGCCGAGCGGAACGTGCCCAGCTCGGTGCGGATCAGCGGCAGGCGGCTGCCCAGGCCGTCGACGAGGCGGGTGACGATGGCCGGCGGCTCGAACCCGCCGTTGAGGATGATGCCGGACAGCGACGGGAAGCCGTCGGCGGTGTGCGCCATGAGCAGGCCGAGCAGGATGTCCGAGCGGTCGCCGGGGACGATGACGACGACGCCGTCGGACAGGCGCTCCAGCAGGTGCTCGATGGACATCGCGCCGACGAGCACCTCGGTGGCCTCGCGGGACAGCAGCTGCTCGTCGCCGCCGACCAGCCGGCCGCCGACGGACTCCATGAGCTGGCGGACGGTCGGGGCCACGAGGAACGGGTCCTCCGGCAGCGCCCACGCGGTCGCGCGGGTGGCGAGCTCGGCGCGCACGGCGTCGACGTCCTCGGGGCGGCAGCGGTTCGCGACGATCGCGACCACCTGGGCGTGCCCGGCCTCGAGCTCCGCGGCGGCGACCTCGGCGACCTGGCGGACCTCCTCGGGGGTGCGGCCCTGCCCCTTGACGCACAGCAGCACCGGGGCGCCGAGGTTCGCGGCGATCCGGGCGTTGAACCCGAGCTCCGCGGGGCCGGCGATGTCGGTGTAGTCGGTGCCGACGATCACGACGACGTCGCAGGCGCGCGCGACCGCGTGGTACCGCTGCACGATCGTCGCGAGCGCGGCCTCCGGGTCGGCGTGCACGGACTCGTACGTGGTGCCGATGCAGTCCTCGTAGCTGAGGTCCACGCCGTCGTGGGCGAGCAGCAGCTCCAGCACGTAGTCGGGGGTCTCGGTGGACCGGGCGATGGGGCGGAACACGCCGACCCTCTGCACGGTGCGGGTCAGCAGGTCGACGAGGCCGAGTGCCACGGTCGACTTGCCGGTGTCCCCTTCCGGGGACGTGACGTAGATGCTGCGGGCCACGGGTGGGGCTTCTTCCTGGTCGGTTCGGTGTCGCCGGGTGGTGGGATGAATTCTGCCGGACGTCGGGGGCGGGATCGGCCCACGGAGCCGGTGACGGTCGCCACGACGGGCCCTCCGGGGCCCGCGCGACCCCCCGACGTGTGACCTAGGTCCCGGACGACCGATGGCCCGCACCGAGGTGGTGCGGGCCATCGGCCGCGAGGCGGGTGCTACTCGTTGTCACCGCCGGTCGCCGCGGTGGCGTTCTGCTGGGGGCCGCCGACCTCGGTGCCGGTCTCGCCCGCGTCGGGCCAGACCCAGTCGCGCACCTCGGGGAGGTCCTCGCCGTGCGCCCGGGTGTAGTCGTGGGCGCGGAGGCGGGCGTCCACCATGCGCTGGCGCAGGCCCGCGTACTTCGACCCCAGCGACGGCGTCTGGTCGATGACGTCGATGACCAGGTGGTACCGGTCGAGGTCGTTCAGCATCACCATGTCGAACGGCGTCGTGGTGGTGCCCTCCTCCTTGTACCCCCGCACGTGCAGGTTCTTGTGCCCCTTGCGGCGGTACGTCAGGCGGTGGATCAGCCACGGGTAGCCGTGGTACGCGAACACGATCGGCTTGTCCGTCGTGAACAGCGTGTTGAAGTCGCGGTCCGACAGGCCGTGCGGGTGCTCCCGCTCGTCCTGCAGGCGCATGAGGTCCACGACGTTGACGACCCGCACCTTGAGGTCGGGCAGCTCCTGGCGCAGGATGTGCGCCGCCGCCAGCACCTCGAGCGTCGGCACGTCACCGGCGCAGCCGAGCACCACGTCCGGGTCCTCGCCCTCGACCTCGGTGCCGGCCCACTCCCAGATGCCCAGGCCGCGGGTGCAGTGCGCGACGGCCTCGTCCATCGTGAGGAAGTTCGGCGCGGGCTGCTTGCCGGACACCACGACGTTGACGTACTGCCGGCTGCGCAGGCAGTGGTCGTACGTCGACAGCAGGGTGTTCGCGTCCGGCGGCAGGTACACCCGGACGATCTCGGCCTTCTTGTTCACGACGTGGTCGATGAAGCCCGGGTCCTGGTGGCTGAAGCCGTTGTGGTCCTGGCGCCACACGTGGCTGGACAGCAGGTAGTTCAGCGAGGCGATCGGCCGGCGCCACGGGATGTGGTTGGTGACCTTCAGCCACTTCGCGTGCTGGTTGAACATCGAGTCGACGATGTGGATGAAGGCCTCGTAGCTGGTGATCAGGCCGTGCCGGCCCGTCAGCAGGTAGCCCTCGAGCCAGCCCTGGCACTGGTGCTCGGACAGCATCTCGACGACGCGGCCCATCCGGGCCAGGTGGTCGTCGACGTCCGTCGGCAGGTACTCGGCGTTCCACTGCTTGTTCGTCACGTCGAACACGGCCTGCAGGCGGTTGGACGCCGTCTCGTCCGGGCCGAAGATCCGGAAGTTGTCCGGGTTCCGGCGGATGACCTCGGTGAGGTACTTGCCGAGCTCGCGGGTGGCCTCGGAGATCGAGCCGCCCGGCACCGGCACCTCGACCGCGAAGTCGCGGAAGTCCGGCAGCCGCAGGTCCTTGAGCAGCAGGCCGCCGTTGGCGTGCGGGTTGTCGCTCATCCGCAGCGTGCCGCCCGGGGCGAGGGCCGTGATGTCCGCCTTGACCGAGCCGTCCGCCTCGAACAGCTCCTCCGGGCGGTACGACTGCAGCCAGCCCTCGAGGACCTTCAGGTGCTCGTCGGTGTCGCGGGCGCTGGCCAGCGGGACCTGGTGCGAGCGCCAGGAGTTCTCGACCTGCTTGTCGTCGATGACCGGCGGGCAGGTCCAGCCCTTCGGGGTCTTGAAGATGATCATCGGCCACGCCGGGCGGGACTCGTCGCCCGCGGCGGCGCGCGCCTTGATCTCGGAGATCTCGTCGAGCACGACGTCCAGCAGCTCGGCGAACCGGGCGTGCACCGCGGCGTGGTCCTCGCCGTCGAAGCCGCCGACGAACAGGTGCGGCTTGTGGCCGTACCCGCGCATGAGGTCGAGCAGCTCCTCCTCGGGGATGCGCGCCAGGACGGTCGGGTTGGCGATCTTGTACCCGTTGAGGTGCAGGATCGGCAGCACGACGCCGTCCTTGGCCGGGTCGATGAACTTGTTCGAGTGCCAGGACGTCGCCAGCGGGCCGGTCTCGGCCTCGCCGTCGCCGACGACCGCCGCGACCAGCAGGTCCGGGTTGTCGAACGCCGCGCCGTACGCGTGCGACAGGGCGTAGCCCAGCTCGCCGCCCTCGTGGATGGAGCCCGGCGTCTCCGGCGCCACGTGGCTCGGGATGCCGCCCGGGAAGGAGAACTGCCGGAACAGCCGGCGCACGCCCTCCTCGTCGGGGGTGATGTCGGAGTAGACCTCGGAGTACGTGCCGTCGAGGTACGCGCTCGCGACGAGGCCGGGGCCGCCGTGGCCGGGGCCCGTCAGGTACAGCGTCGACTGCTCGCGCTCCGCGATGACGCGGTTCAGGTGCGCGTACAGGAAGTTCAGGCCCGGCGTCGTGCCCCAGTGGCCGAGCAGCCGCGGCTTGACGTGGTCGCGGGTCAGCGGCTGTCGCAGCAGCGGGTTGTCCAGCAGGTAGATCTGGCCCACCGACAGGTAGTTGGCCGTCCGCCACCAGGCGTCGATGCGCCGGAGCGTCTCCTCGGAGACCGGCTGGCCGGACCCGGCCCGCCAGGTCTCGAGCGGCGCCGTCGTCGTCGTCATGTCTCTCCCCGTTTCGCAGAACCACGGATGAGCCGTGGGCCCGGACGAGCGCCCCCCGCCGGGCATCCCCCAGCCTTGCGGCGCCGGACGCCGCGAGCCGGGACGTCCGACCTAGCCGGCAGCCCCGTGGCCGTACCTCGGCCCCGCCCCATCCAACCCCATCGGGTGACGGGGTGCACCCGCCCCCACGGGCGCGGGGACGGGGCCGTCCGGCCGGGGTCCCGGCGCGGGTCCCGCCGCCCCGGCCGGGTACCGTGCTGAGGTGCCCGAGACCTCCCGCGCCGAGCGGCGCGCGACCCTGTGGCGGGTCGCGCGCACGCCGCGCATGATCGGCCTGCTCGTGGTCCTGCTCGCCGCCGCGGCGGTCTGCGGGCGGCTCGGCGCCTGGCAGCTCGAGCGCGCGGAGGTCCGCGGGGCGGCCGCCCAGGCGCGGGCGCTCGCGGAGGTCGAGGCGCAGCCGCCCGTGCCGCTCGAGGACGTGCTGGCCCCGCAGTCGACGTTCGACGGGTCGCTCGTGGGGCGCCGGATCGAGGTGACCGGGCGGTACGAGGCGGACGGGCAGCTGCTCGTGACGGACCGCGGCCTGGACGGGCGCACCGGCTCGCTCGTCCTGACGCCGCTGCGCGTCGAGTCCGCGGACCCGGGGGCCGACGGGGCGGTGCTGCCGGTGGTGCGCGGGTGGGTGCCCGCCGACGTGCAGGATCCCGCGGCGCCCGAGCTGGCCGTGCCCGAGGGCACCGTCACGGTGACCGGTTACCTGCAGGCGTCCGAGGACTCCGGCGCGCCGCTCACCGGCGACGGCACGACCGACAGCGTGTCGTCCGCCGAGCTGCTGGGCGTGTGGGGCGGCCCCATCTGGACGGGCTACGCGGTGCTCACGACGTCCGACCCCGCGCAGCCGGCCGCCGTGGAGCTGCTGCCGCCGCCGAAGCGGTCCGGCACGGGGCTGAACCTGCAGAACCTCGGCTACGCGGCCCAGTGGTTCGTCTTCGGCGTGTTCGCGGTGGCGCTCTGGGTGCGGCTGCTCAAGGACGAGGTGCTGCGCGAGTCCGGCGAGCTCGGGCCGGCGGACGCCGGGACCGACCACGGCGCGGCCCCGGGCGACGCACCGCCGCCCGGGGCCTGAGCGGCGGCACGTCGCGCGGCGGCCTACTCCCGCTGCCAGGAGCTCCAGAGCGAGGCGTACTCCCCGCCGGCCGCCACGAGCTCGTCGTGCGGCCCGATCTCCGTGATGCGCCCGGCGTCGACCACGGCGACGCGGTCGGCGTCGTGCGCGGTGTGCAGCCGGTGGGCGATCGCGACGACCGTGCGGCCCTCGAGCACCGCCGACAGGGAGCGCTCCAGGTGCCGGGCGGCCCGCGGGTCGAGCAGCGACGTCGCCTCGTCGAGCACCAGCGTGTGCGGGTCGAGCAGCACGAGCCGGGCGAGGGCCACCTGCTGCGCCTGCGCCGGCGTGAGCGCGACGCCGCCGGAGCCCACCTCCGTGGCGAGCCCGCCGGGCAGCGCCGCCACCCACTCCCAGGCGTCGACGGCCCGCAGCGCCCGCTCGAGGGCGTCGTCGTCGGCGTCCGGGTCGGCCAGCCGCAGGTTGTCGGCGAGCGGCCCGACGAACACGTGGTGCTCCTGCGTCACGAGCGCGACGTGGCCGCGCAGCTCGTCCAGCGGCAGGTCGACCAGCGGGACCTCGCCGACCGTCACGGCGCCGCCCGTGGGCGGGTGGATGCCGGCGAGCATCCGCCCGAGCGTCGACTTGCCGGCGCCGGACGGCCCGACGACGGCGAGCCGCTCGCCGGTGCGCAGCGTGAGGTCCACCCCGTGCAGCACGTCGCGGCCGGGCCGGTACGCGTACCGGACCTCGCTGGCGACGACGGCCTCGTCCGCGGGACGGGCGTCGCGGGCCGTGCGGTCCGGGGCGACGTCCGCGACCCCGATGATCCGGGCCAGCGACGTCGCGCCGACCTGGATCTCGTCGAGCCAGAAGATCAGCTCGCCGATGGGGTGGATGATCTGCATCGCGTACAGCGCGATCGTCGTGACGGCCCCGACCGTCGCGTGCCCGGTCGAGATCAGGTACGCGCCCCAGGCCAGCACGGCGACCACCGGCAGGATGAACGCGGTGTCCACGCCGGGGAACAGCACGGTCCGCAGGCCCAGCGTGCGGGTCTCGGCGGCGAACGCCTCCCGCAGGTCCGCGTCCAGCCGGGCTCGCCGGCGTGCGCCGAGCCCGAGCGCGTCCACGGTGCGGGCGCCCTCCACGGACTCCGTGATGGTCCCGTTGATGGTCGCGTAGGCCGCGGACTCGCGCAGGTACGCCGGGGCGGCCCGGCGCAGGTACCAGCGGGTGACGCCGAGCAGCAGCGGCAGCCCGGCGAGCAGGCCGATCGCCACGAGCGCGTTCGTCACCACGGCCGCGACCGCCGTCAGGGCGATGGTCGCGACCGTGACGAGGATCCGCGGCACCCCGAACCGGACCGTGTACTGCACCCGGTCGATGTCGGTGGTGGTCCGCGCCACCAGGTCGCCGGTGCCGGCCCGCTCCACGGTGGACAGCGGCAGCCGGGTGACGGTCGCGACGAACTCCTCGCGGAGCTCCGCGAACACCGTCTCGCCGAGCACCATCGCCGACCGCTGGGCGTAGCGGATGAGGACGGTCTGGGCGAGCACGGCCACGACGAGCACGAGGATCGTCCGGTCGACGGCGGCCGTCGTGGTGCCGTCGACGACGGCGTCCACGAGGCGGCCGAGCAGCCACGGCCCGGTGAGGCCCGCGGTGGCCGCGAGGACGTGCAGCACCACGACCAGCACGAGGCCCCGGCGGTGCCGGCGGAGCAGCGCGGCGGTGTGCCGGCGCAGGGCGGTCGGGTCAGCGACGGGCAGCTTCACGGCTCACCTCCGGTCGGTCGTGGTCCTGGTGGTCGGGGCGGGGGACGGGGGAGTCGACGCCGGGGGAGTCGGTGCGGGACACCACGGCGCGGTAGGCGGCGCCGGTCGCGTCCCGGGCCGCGACGAGGTCGCGGTGCCGCCCGGTGGCGACCACCCGGCCGCCGGCGACCAGCGCGACCTCGTCGACCACGTCGAGCACCAGGGGGCTGGCGGTGACCACCACGGTCGTCGCCCCGCGGCGCGCGTCGGCGAGCCGCCGGGCGATGCGGGCCTCGGTGTGGGCGTCCACCGCGCTGGTCGGCTCGACGAGCACGAGCACCTCCGCCCCCGTGAGCAGGGCGCGGGCCAGGGCGACCCGCTGCCGCTGCCCGCCGGACAGCGAGCGGCCCTTCTCCTCCACGGCGCCGTCCAGGCCGCCGGGCACGGAGTCGAGCACGTCGCCGGCGTCGGCCACGGTCATCGCCGCCAGCAGGGCGTCGCGGTCGGCCCCGCCGCGCACGTCCAGCTCGTCGGCGAGGGTGCCGGTGAACAGGTGCGGCGTGGACTCGGCGACGACGACCCGGCCGCGGACCTCGCCCAGGGCGAGCTCGTGCAGCAGCGCGCGGCCCCAGCGCACCGAGGACAGCGGGGCGTCCGCGGGCTCGCGGACGGCGGCGTGCTCGTCGGCCCCGCCCTCGTCGGCCTCGCGGCGGGCGGGCCCGAGCCGGCCGAGCCGCAGCGCGATCCGCGCCGTCTCGTCCGGGTCGGCGCCCACGAGCGCGGTCAGCCGCCCCGGCCGCACGACGACGCCGCTCGCCTCGTCCACCAGCGCCTCGCCGGGCCCGGGGGCGGTCGCCGGGTGCGCGGGGTCGTCCGACCCGGCGACCGGGACGGACAGGACGCGGATGATCTTGCGCGCGCCGACCACCGCCCGGGTGACCACGCGGATCGCCTCGCTCGCGGTCCACAGCGGCTGCGTGAGGAACGCGGCGAACCCGTAGAACGACACGAGCTGCCCCGGGCTGATGTCGCCGGACAGCGCGAGCCGGGCGCCCGCCCACACGACGACCGCGAGGAACAGGCCGGGCAGCAGCGTCTGCAGGGCGTCCAGCAGCGACTGCGTCTGCGACACCCGCACTCCGGCCGCCCGCACCTCCTGGGACTGCGCGCGGTACCGGTCGGCGAACACGTCCTCGCCGCCGATGCCGCGCAGGATGCGCAGGCCCGACACGGTGTCGGCGCCGAGCGTCGTCAGCCGGCCGGTGGCCTCGCGCTGGGCGGCCTGCCGGCGCTGCAGCGGCGGGACGAGCAGGGACAGCACCGCGACCACCACGGGCAGGCCCAGCAGCACGAGCAGCCCGAGCGGGACCGACGTGCCCAGCAGCAGGGCGCCGAGCGTGAGGTACGCCGCGATCCCGCCGACCAGCCGGGGGAGGATCGCGAACACCTCGCCCATCCGGAGCGCGTCCGTGGCGACGGTGGCGACGACCTCGCCGGTCGGCAGCTCGTCGGTGATCGCGTCGCCGGTGCGCGTCACGTGGTGGCCGACCTGCTGCGACGACGCGAACGCCGCGCGCAGCCAGTTCTCCACCTCGAGCCGGTGCCCCCAGACGTTCGCGCCGACCTGCACCAGTCCGAGCCCGGACAGCAGCAGGCAGCCCAGCCAGAGCTCCCGGCCCAGGCCGTGCTCGAGCCCGCCGTCGACGATCCGGCCGAGCTGCCAGGGCAGCAGGGCCGCCGCCACGTTCCCGACGACCGCGACCGCGGTCGCGCCCGCGAGCACGCCGGCCTGCCGCCGCGCCTGCCACAGCAGGAGCCGGCGGGGGCCCGTCAGCGGGGGGTGGCCGGGGTCCGGCAGGGGAAGGGGTCGCACGACGGACCACGCTACGGGTGAGCCCTGACACACCGGCAAGGGAATTGGCCGGTCGCGCGCGACGACCGCGCGGCCGCTGGGGGACAATCACCGGGAGCACCCCGCCGGCCGCCGAGAGGACCCCCATGACCGAGCCCGCCCCCGCCGGACGGCCCGCCCCCGCGCCGGTCCTCGAGAGCGCCCCCGGCAGGCTCGCCCGCTACCGCGCGATGGCGTGGGTCACCGGCACGATGCTGCTGGTGCTCTGCCTCGAGATGGTGCTCAAGTACGTGCTGCACGCCGGCGGCGTCGACCCGGCGACCGGGGACCCCGAGCCCGTCCTCGGCACGTGGGTGGCGATCGCCCACGGCTGGGTCTACGTCGTCTACCTGGCGACCGTCGTGCAGCTCTGGTCGGCCATGCGCTGGTCGCTCGGCCGGCTCGCCACGATGGCGCTCGCGGGCGTGGTCCCCGTCATGTCGTTCGTGCTGGAGCGGCGGGTGCACGCCGACGCCGTCGCCCGGATCGAGGGCCGGCCGGCGTCCGCCCCCGCCCGCTGACCCGGCGCCCGCCGAGCAGTCGCGCGCGCAGCCGTCCCGCGGGACGCTCGACCAGCCACCAGCTAGCGGTGGCGGCGACGAGCGTGAGCGCGATCGTGGCGAGGGCGCCGAGCGCGTCCTGCGGGTGGTGCAGCCACCGCACGATCGCCGCGTTCCACAGGTAGGCGGCGTAGGAGATCGTGCCGAGGGCGACCGCCGGACGCAGCAGCCGGCTGGGCAGGACCGGCCAGCGGCCGGCGTACGACACGAGCACGACGGTGGCCGCGGCCACCGACGGCACGCCCAGCAGGTACCACCAGGGGTGCGCCCCGGTGGGCCCGGACAGGGAGGTCGCCAGCAGCAGCGCCACCAGCACGACCAGGAGCCGCCGCCGGGGCCCGCGTTCCGGCGGCAGCAGCTGCTGCAGCGTGTCCTGCCCGAGCCGGCCCGCGCAGCCGATGAGCAGCGCGGCGGCCCAGGACGTGGGCAGCGCGTAGACGCGTGCGACGTCCGGCGCCACCAGCAGCATCGTGACGGTGCACGCCGCGAGCGTGCCGAGGACGCCGATCCCGACCGCCACCCGCAGCAGGCCGCGCCGCCACGCCCAGGCCAGGACGAGCGGCCACAGCAGGTAGAACTGCTCCTCGGTCGCCAGGGTCCAGAAGTGGTAGAGCGACTCGCTCCCGTGGGGGAGCAGCGGCAGGTTCATCGTGTAGGTCACGGCGGCCAGCAGCGACTCCGGGACGAGGTGGCGGTCGCCGAGGTGGTCCAGGGCGCCCTCGACGACGACGAAGCCCGCGAGCATGAACAGCATGGGCGGGTAGAGGCGCAGGGCACGCGCGGCGGCGAAGCGGCCGTAGCGCACGCGGCCGTGCTGCTCGACGTCGCGGAGCAGCAGGCCCGTGATGAGCCAGCCGGAGAGGGCGAAGAAGATGGTCACGCCGACCACGCCGGCGGCGCCGAACGTCGCGGGCCAGGCGTGGTTGAGCAGGACGAGCGACACGGCGAGCCCACGGAGCGCGTCGAGGCCGGGCAGGCGGCGGGGCGTCGCGTCGGCATCTCTCACGTTACGGAAGATATGTCCTGTTTGTCCCGTTTGGGAAGACTGCAGGCCGGGATGCCGCCGACGACCGGGAGGGTGCGCCCCGGTCCGGTCCGACGCTGACGTCACAGGAGAGTGGGCTGGGCGGGTGCACTCGCCCCGGTCGTCCGCGCAGGTCAGCGGGGCGCGCGGCGCGGCTATGCTGTGCCGCGCCGGCCCGGAAGGAGGTGTCGCCCGTGTCCCTGCACCTGATGCAGATCGGGGAGGTCGCGGAGCGCACCGGGCTCTCCCTGCGCACCATCCGCTACTACGGCGAGGTCGGCCTGGTCCGGCCCTCGGCCCGCACGCACGGCGGCTTCCGCCTGTACACCGAGCCCGACATCGCACGGTTGGAGCTGATCAAGCGCATGAAGCCGCTCGACTTCTCCCTCGACGAGATGGGCGACCTGCTGGGCGTCCTCGACCGGATCAACGCCCCGGGCGTCAGCCAGGAGGACCACGACGTGCTGCTGGAGCGCCTCGCGATGTACCGGCTGGCCGCGGAGGAGCGCTCGCGGGCGCTGCGCGAGCAGCTCGCCGTCGCCGAGGACTTCCACGAGAGCCTGCGCCAGGAGATCTCCCGGCAGCGGCGCATCGGGGACCGCTCCGGCTCCTGAGTACGCGGCCGTCGCCCTCCCGCGGAGCACTACCCTGGTCCGGTGACCGACGCCTCTCCCGTGCCCGTGCCACCGCCCTCCGGCTCCTCGCCCGCCGACCAGCACCGCCCGGTGCTCGTGGTCGACTTCGGGGCCCAGTACGCCCAGCTCATCGCGCGCCGCGTCCGCGAGGCCAGCGTCTACTCCGAGATCGTGCCGCACACCGCGTCGGTGCAGGACATGCTGGCCAAGGACCCGGCGGCCATCATCCTGTCCGGCGGCCCGTCCTCGGTGTACGCCGAGGGCGCGCCGTTCGTCGACCCCGCGCTGTTCGAGGCCGGCGTGCCGGTGCTGGGCATCTGCTACGGGTTCCAGGCGATGGCCAAGGCCCTCGGCGGCGAGGTCGCGCAGACCGGCAACCGCGAGTACGGCGGCACCCCGGTGGACGTCGTCCGCACGGGCACCGTCCTGGCGGGCAGCCCCGAGCAGCAGACCGTCTGGATGAGCCACGGCGACGCCGTCCACGCCGCCCCCGAGGGCTTCGAGGTCCTGGCGACCTCCGCGGGGTCCCCGGTCGCCGCGTTCGAGGACCGCGAGCGCCGCCTGTTCGGCGTGCAGTGGCACCCGGAGGTCAAGCACTCGCCGCTGGGGCAGCGGACGCTGGAGCACTTCCTGTACGAGGGTGCCGGCCTGGCCGCCGACTGGAACCCGGGCAACGTGATCGCCGACCAGGTCGAGCGGATCCGCGCCCAGGTCGGCAGCGCCCGCGTGATCTGCGGCCTGTCGGGCGGTGTGGACTCCTCCGTCGCGGCGGCGCTCGTGCAGAAGGCCGTCGGCGACCAGCTCACGTGCGTGTTCGTCGACCACGGCCTGCTGCGCACCGGCGAGGCCGAGCAGGTCGAGCAGGACTTCGTCGCGTCCACCGGCGTCAACCTCAAGGTCGTCGACGCCCGCGAGCGGTTCCTCACGGCCCTGGCCGGGCACACCGACCCGGAGACGAAGCGCAAGATCATCGGCCGCGAGTTCATCCGCGTGTTCGAGGACGCGGCGCGCGAGGTCGTCGAGGAGGCGGGCGCGCACGGCGAGGAGGTGAAGTTCCTCGTCCAGGGCACGCTGTACCCGGACGTCGTCGAGTCGGGCGGCGGTGAGGGCGCGGCCAACATCAAGAGCCACCACAACGTCGGCGGCCTGCCGGACGACCTGCAGTTCGAGCTGGTCGAGCCGCTGCGGGCGCTGTTCAAGGACGAGGTCCGCGCCGTCGGCCTGGAGCTCGGCGTGCCGGAGGCCATCGTCTGGCGCCAGCCGTTCCCGGGCCCCGGCCTGGGCATCCGGATCATCGGCGAGGTCACGCAGCAGCGGCTGGACGTGCTGCGCGCCGCCGACCTCATCGCCCGCGAGGAGCTGACCCGCGCCGGCCTGGACCGCGAGATCTGGCAGTGCCCGGTCGTGCTGCTGGCCGACGTGCGCTCCGTGGGCGTGCAGGGCGACGGCCGGACGTACGGGCACCCGGTGGTGCTGCGGCCGGTGTCCTCCGAGGACGCGATGACCGCCGACTGGACGCGGCTGCCCTACGACGTGCTCGCGACCATCTCGACCCGGATCACCAACGAGGTGCCCGAGGTCAACCGCGTGGTGCTGGACGTGACGAGCAAGCCGCCGGGCACCATCGAGTGGGAGTGACGCGCGGCGCACGCGCGGACGCCGACGGCCCGGGACCCCGAGGGGGTGCCGGGCCGTCGCGCTCCCGGCCGCGGCGTCCCTCCCGGAGACCGGGACCTCTGTCCTAGGCTCGACGGGCGACTCTGCGTGGGACGAAAGACCCGATCGGCACGAATCCGGTCTTTGTGCGTGGCGTCACGAAGCCTCTCCGGGCGGATCGCATGACCAACGTCCCACCTTCCGGCCGCCGCGTGGGAGACGCTCTTCCCGTGGGGCTCACAGGTTCCACCGGGCCGGCAAGGGGTCGGTCCGCAACGGGGGTATCTGAAGGGATCACCACATGTCTACCGTGGCAGCGACGGGCGGCTCGAAGGCTGCGCGCGTCATCGGCATCATCTCGGCGGTCGCCGGTCTCGTCCTCATCATCGCCGGCGGCGTCACCTGGGGCTCGGTCTCCAGCCACCTCGCCGACGAGAACATCACCGTCTCCGAGGACGCGGCCAACTTCGCCGGGCAGCCGGTCACGACGCCGTGGACCGCGTTCGCCCAGGCGGACATCATCAACCACCACGCCCTCGAGGCGACCGGCGGCAAGACCTACGCCGAGCTCGACCGCGAGGACCCGCTGCGTGACACCGCGATGAACGCGTCGTTCCTCCGGGCCTCGCTCTTCACCTCGGTCGTGGCGTTCGGCGTCGCGGCGCTGGTCATGGGCCTGGGCGTGATGTTCATCCTCGTCGGCTACGCGCTGTGGGCCATCGCCGGCCGCTCGGTCGCGACCGTCGCCGAGACGCGCAGCACCACCCCGGCGGACGCGGGCCTCAAGGCCTGAACCACCCGCACGGCACGACGGAGGCCGGGACCCGATCGGGTCCCGGCCTCCGTCGTCGTCCGGGGGGTCAGCGGCCGGTCCGCGCCTCGCGGCCGCGGCGGCGTGCCGTGGTGAGCACCGACCCGACCAGCAGCGCGAGACCCGCGCCCGCCAGCAGCACGATCAGCGCGAGCTGCACGTCGATCCGCGCGCCCGCGGCGGCCGCGAGGATCCCGACGCCGACCACCGTGACGATCAGGCCCCACACGACGGTCGCGGAGCGCGGGCCGCGGTCCTCCGGCGGGACCGGCGGCTGCGCGGGCGCCGGCGCGGGGGCCGGTGAGGCGGCCCGGGCGGCGGGCGGGGCCTGGTACGCGGGCGCCGGTCCGGAGGCCGGGGCGGTGCCGTATCGGGGCGCCGACTCGGGCGCCGGGGGAGCGCCGGGCGCGGTGCCGCTGGGCCCGGGGCCCGGGGCCGGCGCGGCGGCGGGCGTCACGGGCTGCTCCGGCGCCGGGCCGGTCCCGCCCGGGGCGGTCGCCGACGGCATCTCCCGCGTGGCGTCGACGGGCGCGATCCGCTCGGTCGCGCCGGCGGGCTGCGCCGTGGCGAGCTCCACGGTCTCGCCGGCGGGCTCGACGTGGGCGATCTGCTCCGTCGGTCCGTCGGTCGCGGGGCGGTCGATCCGCTCGGTCACGTGCTCGTCCGCGTCGTCGGGCCGGGGGGTGCCGGGTCCGGTGCTGGTCATCGGTCCTCCTCGATGGTGATGTTGCCGACGCCGAGCTCGATGGTCAGCGCGATCTCCGCGTCGCGGCCGTCGGCCATGGCCTCGCTGGTGAAGAGCCGGTCGTTGCCGACGCCGTCGGCCCGCTGCCGGTTGCCGTCGACCCGCCAGTCGATGTCGCCGACCCCGGACGTGACCTCGGCGGTCACCGCGGCGCCCTCCGGGACGACGACGGTGATGTCACCCATGCCGCCGCTGACGGGCACGACGAGCGTTTCGTCCGTCAGGGGGACGTCGGTGAGGTCCACGTGGGCGTCGCCGATGCCGAACGCGTAGCCCTTCTCGGCCGCCGCGCGGCTGGTCACCGCGACGTCGACGCTGCGGAACGTGTCGCGGTCCACCCGCCACTCCCCGCGCCCGTCGACGACGACCGCCGGGCCGGCGATCAGCATGCCGATGATCGCGAGGGCCGTCAGGCCGCCGGCGGTGCGGCCGCGCAGGCCGGACACGATGATCGCCACGCCGACGAGCACCACGCCGCCGCCGATGACGACGGGGAGGATCGGGCCGGTGTACCAGCCCGCGCGGTCGGCGGCGAGCAGGCCCGCGAGCCCGAGCAGGATGACGGCCACGACGACGCCCGTCAGGGCGGCGCCCGGTCCGCGACGCGGGGGCCGCGGCGGGGCGGGCGGCACCGGGGGCACCGGCGGGACCGGGGGAGCGGGGGGCGGCGGGTTCCAGCCGCGCGCCGGGGCGGGGGCGGCGGCCCACGCGG
>NZ_JBCLVN010000052.1:0-32775 GCF_039548315.1 Cellulomonas olei | reverse complement strand
GCGCCGCCCGCACCCCGCGCTCCGTGCGGCCGGCGCGGCCGAACCCGGGCCGGCCCCGGCCGGTGCGCGCGGCCCGCGCGTCCCGCAGCGCCGCGGGGTCCCACGGCCCGGGTGCCTGCAGCCGGAACCGCAGCGCGACCAGCCGCGTGCCGAGCACCACGAGGACGGCGACCACCTCGGTGCCGACCGACAGCGCGTCCTGGTGCCACAGCACCGCCACGAGCAGGGCCCCGAGCACCGACGGGATCGCGTAGAGCTGGCGCTGGTGCAGCACCACCGGGACCTCGCCGGTCAGCAGGTCGCGCAGCACGCCGCCGCCCACGCCCGTGATCACGCCCGCGCACACGGCGGCGGTCGCCCCGGTGCCGTACTCGAGGGCCTTGATCGTCCCGACGACCGTGAACAGGGCGAGCGCGCCCGCGTCGAGCACCAGCACGAACCGGCGCAGCCGGCCCAGGCCCGGGTGCGCCGCCCACGTCACCAGCCCCGCGACGCACGCGCACACCACGAACTCCCACTGCGCGATGCCGACCGGCGGCACGGCCCCGATGAGGACGTCGCGCATGATGCCGCCGCCCAGCCCCGCGGCCCACGCCAGCACCACGATGCCGAAGATGTCGAACCCCTTGCGCACCGCGGCCAGGCCGCCGGACAGTGCACCCACGAAGACGCCGAGCAGCTCGAGCACGGGTTGCAGCGGGAGGTCCACGGACACAGGGGTGATCATGGCAGCCGGGGAGTTGGACGGCGCACCGCCCAGCCTCCGCGGGATCGGGGCCGGGCGATGGCAGGCTCGTCGCGGACGATGGGAGAGGTGATGGCCGAGCTGGAGCTGATCGGGCTGCACGAGGACGGGGAACACCTCGTGCTCGCCGCGGCCGACGGGCAGCGCTACCGCCTGCGCATCGACGAGCCGTTGCGTGCCGCCGTGCGCCGCGACCGCCCGCAGCTGGAGCAGATCCGCGCGGAGCAGTCGGGGGTGCCGAGCCCGCGGGAGATCCAGGCGCGCGTGCGCGCGGGGCAGTCCGCCGAGCAGATCGCGGAGGAGTCGGGCCTGGCGGTGGAGCACGTGCGCCGGTTCGAGGGTCCTGTGCTCGCCGAGCGCGAGTTCGTGGCCGAGCAGGCCCGGGCGACCCGCGTCGGGCGGGACGTGGGCGCGCCGGTGCTGGGCGACCTGGTCGTGGACCGGCTCGCCGCGCGGGGCGTCGACCCCGAGGGCGTCGAGTGGGACGCGTACCGCGAGACCGGCGCCGGCTGGACGGTCGTCGCGCGGTTCCGCGTGGAGGACGACGCCCGCGAGGCGCGCTGGGCGTACGACGCGTCCGCCCGGGCCGTGCACGCCGAGGAGGACGAGGCCCGCTGGCTGTCCGAGACGGAGATCGCCGACGGCCCCGTGCCGCGGCGCCACCTGTCGGCGGTGCGCGACCTCGTGTACGACGTCGACGCCGACGTGCGGCCCGTGCTCGCGGCCGTGGACGGACCGGCGCCCGCGGAGCCGGCCGAGGACCCGGTGGACGACCTGCGCGCGACGAGCGAGCTGCTCGACGACCTGCGGGCGCGCCGCGGCGTCCGCCAGGCGCTCGAGCTCGACGAGGACGAGGACGACCCGTTCGGCGGCTTCGGGCCGCAGCACGCGTTCGACTTCGGCCAGCTCGGCGACGAGCCCGCCGCGGAGGCGCCCGGCGCGCACCCCATGGACGTCGCCCCTGCCGCGGAGGCCCGCATCTACCCCGCGCCCGCGCGGACGCGGGACGCCGAGGAGCCGGCGACGCCCGTCGCCCTGGAGCCCGGCGAGCAGCCGCCGGCCGACCGCGCGACGGGCACGGCCCCGGACGCGGACGCGGCGCCGCGCGCCGAGGAGCGCGAGGCCCGTCCCCGCAGCAGCCGCCGCGGCCGGCCGAAGGTGCCGAGCTGGGACGAGATCGTCTTCGGGGCCAAGCCGGAGTAGAGGCCCGGGCCGGGGCGGCTCAGTCGCCGGCGAGGTCCAGCGTCTGGGGTGACATCGTCCCGGCGCGCGAGCTCCGGGCCGTCATCCGCATCCGGTGGTGCTTCCGGCAGAGCACCTCGTAGCCGACGGCGTCCTCGTCGTCCGGCACCGCGACGTCGCCGACCACCACCTGGGCGCCCTCGACCACCATGATCCCGTGCTCCGTGCGCGCGTTGTGCGTGGCCCGGGCGCCGCACCAGCACAGCGCCTGCACCTGGAGCGACTCGACGCGGTCGGCGAGCTCCAGGAGCCGCGCCGACCCGGCGAACAGCCGGGTGCGGAAGTCCGTCGTGATCCCGAACGCGAACACGTCGGCCCCGAGCTCGTCCACCACGCGCCCGAGCTGGTCGACCTGCTCCGCCGAGTAGAACTGCGCCTCGTCGCAGATGAGGAAGTCGACGGCCCGCCCGCCCGTGCGGCGCGCGACGACCTCCGCCCAGAAGTCGGTGGTGTCCGTGACCTCGTGCGCGGGCACCGACAGGCCAAGCCGGGAGGACAGCCGGTGCTCCCCCGCCCGGTCGTTGCGGGTGAACAGCACGCCGTCGCGACCGCGCGCCTGGTGGTTGTGGTGCATCTGCAGCGCCAGGGTGGACTTGCCGCAGTCCATCGTGCCGCAGAAGAAGACCAGCTCTGCCACGCTCTCCTCGTTCCGTTCCTGTGCGTCGCGGTCAGGTGTGCACGGCCAGCAGCGGCACCCGGACCTCGGCCGGCGTCAGCGAGCCGTGGACGCCGACGAGCTGCAGCGACGCCGGCGTCTGCGTCCGGGAGTCCACCACGGTGGCGCGGCCGGTGGTCGCGACGACGAGGTCGCCGATCAGCGGCCGCACGTGCTCGGAGACCGTCCCGAAGAGGCCGGCGCCGACGGCGACGTCGCCGGTGAGCACCACCGCGGCGTCGCCCAGCACGTCCGCCCAGCGCTCCGCGGCCGCCTCCGGGTCGGCCCCGGGCCGCAGGTGGACGTGCAGCGCGCGCGGCTCCCCCGCGACCAGCTCGACGTCCTGCGCGAGCCCCGCGCTGGTGGCCACGTCCCAGCGCCGCGCCGGGTCGACGTCGACCATCCCGTGGTCGGCGGTGACGACGACGGACGCGCCGCGCGGCAGGGACCGCACGAGGCGGCGCAGCTCGCCGTCGAGCGCCGAGAGCTCGTCGCCCCACTGCCAGGAGCCGCAGCCCTCGTGGTGACCGGTCTTGTCCACGTCGCCCCAGTACAGGTACACCAGGCCCGGCTCGCGCAGCAGCCGCAGCGCGGCGTCGACCCGGGCGGCGAGCGGCTCGGCCGCCCGGTACCCCCCGCCGCGCAGCGCCGCCTCCGTGAGGCCGGAGCCCATGAACTTCGCGGGCCCGACCGTGGTCACCGTGACGCCGTGCGCGACGAGGCGCTCGAAGACCGTGCGCTCGCGCTGCCACTCCCGGGCGGGCCCCAGGCCGTCCCACGACACCATGTTCGCGAGCCGCCCGTCGCGCGGGTTGCGGACCGTGTAGCCGACGAGCCCGGTGCGCCCGGGCGCGGTGCCTGTGCCGAAGCTGCCCATCGACGCCGCGGTGGTGGACGGGTACCCGGCGGACAGCGCCGAGGCGCCGTCGAGCAGCGACCGCAGGAACGGCGCGTGGCCGGCGCGCTCGGCGAGGTTCTCGTAGCCCAGGCCGTCGACGAGCACGACGCAGACGCGGTGCGTCGGCTGCAGGCCGAGCTGGGCCCGGCGCTCCGGGCCCTCCGGCACGGGCGCGCCGAGCGCGTCGGCGACGGCGGGCAGCAGCCCGGACAGCGACGGACCCCGGTAGTCCGGCAGCACGAGCCCCGCGTCCGCGAGCCGGGCCGGCACGGTGGACGACGTGGCGGTCGTCATGTCAGCGTGCGCTCGCCGCGGACAGGCGCCGCGCGAACGCCACGGCGTCCCGGACGGCACCGGCGCCCTCGGCCACCGCGCTCACGCGGACGACCACGTCGTCGGGGGTCAGCGTCCCGGTCAGGCCGTGGTCGGCCTCGCACTGCGGGTCGCCGCACTGCGCGGGCTCCAGGTCCACGCGCGAGACCGCGCCCCACCCGATCGCCAGCGTCAGCTCGGTGGCGGGGTCGCCGGGACGGTGCTGCTCGGGCGAGCCGAGCACGTGCGTCAGCGCGACGGACCGCAGCTCCGACAGCGGGACGGCCTCCGTGGTGGCCGCGGCGCTCGCCGAGGGGTGCTCGCTGTCCGCCGGGTGGTCGTCCACGTGCGCGACGACCAGGCGGGTGGGCGTCAGCGCGAGCACGGTGACGTGCCGGCGCACCTCGGAGGCGTCGAACGTCGTCTCCGGGTGCACGAGGTGGGCCTCGACGGGTTCGTCGGCGAGCGCGACGTCGAGCACGTCGGCCACCAGCTCGGGGTAGTACCCCGCGCGGTGCAGGTCGCGGAGCAGGTCGGTGGACGGTGCGGGCACCACGACATCCTCCCACCGACCGGGGCGGCCCGTCACACCGTCCGCCCGCGGGCACGACGCGCCGCGTGCCCGCCGCTCATGCGGGCAGCGCCCGGCGCGGCCCGTCGGCGCGCGCGGCCGTCCCGACCCGCGCCGTCGCGCCGAGCACGTACGCCCCCCGCTCCGCGACGACGACCGGGTTGAGCTCGAGCGCGAGCAGCTCCGGGAGGTTGTCCGCGAGCACGGACACGCGCGCCAGCACGTCCTCGAGCGCGGCCACGTCCAGCGGCGGGACGCCGCGGTAGCCGAAGAGCCGGGCGGAGGACCGCGGGGCGCGCACCATCTCGGACACGTCGACGTCGGTGAGCGGCGTCACGGCGTACGCCAGGTCGCCCAGCAGGTCGGTGGTGTCGCCGCCGAGGCCGAACCCGAGCACCGGGCCGAACAGCGGGTCCTCCGACGAGCGGATGACGGTCGCGACGCCGTGCGGGGCCATCGCCTGGACCTCCAGGGGCGCGCGGCCCTCCGCGGGTGCGTGCGGGGCGGCGAGCTCGAGCACCTGGGCGACGTCGGCGCGCAGCTCCGCGGCGTCGTGCACGTCCAGCCGCACGCCGCCCAGGTCGGAGCGGTGCCGCAGGGCGGGCACGGTGGACTTCAGAGCGACCGGCCAGCCGAGCCGCTCGGCGGCGGCGACCGCCTCGTCGGCGTCGTGCACCGGCACCGACGCCAGGACGTGCACGCCGGCGAGCGCGAGCAGCTCCGCCGTGCGGTCGGGCCCGAGGTCGAGCACCGCCGGACGGCCCGCCTCCTCGAGCCAGGAGTCGATCAGGCGCCGCGCGGTGCGCGCGTGCACGCCCTGCGGGTGCACCAGGGTGCCGCGGTCCCCGGACCGCCACGCCGCGTACCGCACCGCCTGCCCGAGGGCGAGCACCGCGTCCTCGGGCGTGGTGTACGCGGGCACGGTGCGCAGCAGGCCGTCGGCGTCGGGCGCCGTCAGCTGCGGCGTCGCGCCGTGCAGCCCCAGCAGGCACGCCACCGACGTGCGACCCGACCCGGCGGCGGCCCGGGCCAGCGCCTGCGCGACCCGGTCGTCGCGCGGGCCGGCGGTGGGCACGTGCACGGTGACCACGACGTCGACCCCGGGGTCGGCGTACACGTCGCCGAACGCGCGGGCGACCCGCTCCTCGTCCGCGTCCTCGGGGAGGATCACCGCCTCCCCCGCGACCGTCAGACCGGCGGTCACGACCGCCTCCTGCACGAGCGCCGCCATCGACGGCGACGACGCCACCACCGCGGCGCGCCCGCCGGGCGGCAGGGGCTGCAGCGCGAACAGCTGGGCCGCCTCGAGCATCTGGTGCGTGTTGTCGACCAGCACGACGCCGGAGCGGCGCATCACCTCGTCGAGCGTCCGGCGCGGCGCCTGGGTGGGCCGCACGGCGTGGCCGGGCGGCACGACGTGCCCGGAGCGCCCCGCGGTGACCACCACGACCGGCTTGACCCGGGCCAGCCGGCGGGCCACCCGGGAGAACTTGCGCGGGTTGCCGATCGACTCCAGGTAGAGCGCGACGACGTCGGTGCCGTCGTCGTCCTGCCAGAACTGCATGAGGTCGTTGCCCGACACGTCGGCGCGGTTGCCCGCCGACACCAGGTGGGCCAGGCCGAGGTGCCGGCGGCGCACGGACCCGAGCAGCGACACCGCCGCCGGGGCGGACTGGCAGAACAACCCGATCCGCCCCGCGGGCGGCGGGTCCTCGGTCAGGGAGGCGTTCAGCAGCCCTCCCGCGGCGTGCGACAGCAGACCGTAAGAGACGGGACCCACGACGCGCATGCCGGCCGCGTGCGCGGTGCGCAGCAGGGCCCGCTGCAGCGCCAGGCCGGTCGGCCCGGTCTCCGCGAAGCCCGCGGACAGCACCACGACGCCCCGCACCCCCAGCCGTCCGAGCGAGCGCACCGCGACGACCGCGTCCGCGGCGGGCAGCGCGAGCACGGCCAGGTCCACCGGACCGGGCACCGCGTCCAGGTCCGGCCACGTCCGCACGGCCACCGGCGTGCCGGGCTCCGGGGCGCGCCCGACCACGTGCACCTGGACAGGCTCCGCCGGACCCGCGGGCTCGACGACGGCGCCCGTGCGGTGCTCCGGCTCCCCCGGCCCGTGCACCCCTCCGGCCGCGAGGTCCGCGAGCACGCGGGACGCCAGGAGGTCCGGCAGGGACCCGGGCTCCGCGTCGGGCGACGTCAGCACCAGCACCGAGCGCGCGGCGAGCAGCCCCTGCACGCTGCGCGACTCCGCGGTGTGCTCGCGCGCCGCGGTCACCGCCAGCGACCGGTCCGTGGGGTGGATGTCGAACGACACCGTGACCACGCCGTCCTCGAGCCGCTGCTGCAGCGTGTAGCCGGCCTCGCGGAACACCGCGATCATGCGGCCGTTCTGCGGCAGCACGTCGGCGGTGAAGCGGCGCACCCCGCGCTCGCGCGCCGCGGCGGCCAGGTGCTCCAGCAGCACGGAGCCGAGCCCGCGACCGTGGTGCGCGTCGGCGATGTTGAACGCGACCTCCGCCTCGTCCGGCCCGACGCGGTCGTAGCGCGCGACGCCGATGATCGCGTCGTCCCCGGTCACGGCCACCAGCGCCACCCGGTCGTGGTGGTCGACCTGGGTGAACCGGGCCAGGTCGCGGTCCGGGAGGCGCTCCAGCGGCGCGAAGAACCGCAGGAAGGTCGACGCCTCGGACTGCGCGACGTGGAACGCCTGGAGCGCGGCGGCGTCCTCCGGCCGGATCGGGCGGACGTGGGTCGTGCTGCCGTCCCGCAGCACGACGTCGGCCTCCCAGCTCTCCGGGTACCCGACGGGCGCGGCGTCGTCCCGCGGCTCGTCGGCGCGCGTGTCCCCGGTGACCTCCGCCATGCGCACGAGCCTAACGGGGCCGGGCCCGCGCGTCGTGGTCGTCCCCAGGGCCGCCGGACGGGGACAATGGGCCGTCACCCACCGCCGATCCCGGGAGCCGCATCCGCATGGCGCGCCGCAGCAGCACCCCCGACGTCCCGCCGGAGGACGTCGTCGAGCGCATCGTCGACATCGACGTCGCGACCGAGATGGAGGGCTCGTTCCTCGAGTACGCGTACTCCGTCATCTACTCGCGCGCGCTCCCGGACGCCCGCGACGGCCTCAAGCCCGTGCAGCGGCGGATCCTGTTCCAGATGCACGACATGGGCCTGCGGCCCGACCGCGCGCACGTGAAGTCGGCCCGCGTGGTCGGCGAGGTCATGGGCAAGCTGCACCCCCACGGCGACGCCGCGATCTACGACGCGATGGTCCGGATGGCGCAGCCGTTCTCGCTGCGGCTGCCCCTGGTCGACGGGCACGGCAACTTCGGCTCGCTCGACGACGGCCCGGCGGCGCCCCGGTACACCGAGGCGCGCATGGCTCCCGCCGCGCTCGCGATGACCGCCGGGCTCGACGAGGACGTCGTCGACTTCGTGCCGAACTACGACAACAAGCTCACCCAGCCGGGCGTGCTCCCGTCGGCCATCCCCAACCTGCTCGTGAACGGGGCGTCCGGCATCGCGGTCGGCATGGCGACCAACATGGCGCCGCACAACCTCGTCGAGGTCGTCGCGGCCGCCCGGCACCTGGTGCTGCACCCGGACGCGACGCTCGAGGAGCTCATGCGGTTCGTCCCGGGCCCCGACCTGCCCTCGGGCGGCAAGATCGTCGGGCTCGACGGGGTGCGCGACGCGTACCGCACCGGGCGCGGGGCGTTCCGCACCCGCGCCACCGCCCGCATCGAGAACGTCACGCCGCGCCGCAAGGGCATCGTCGTCACCGAGCTGCCGTACACGGTCGGTCCCGAGAAGGTCATCGAGAAGATCAAGGAGGGCGTGCAGTCCAAGAAGCTCTCCGGCATCTCGGACGCGCTCGACCTCACCGACCGCCAGCACGGGCTGCGCCTGGTCATCGAGGTCAAGACCGGGTTCAACCCCGAGGCCGTCCTGGAGCAGCTCTACCGGTACACGCCGCTCGAGGACTCGTTCTCCATCAACAACGTCGCGCTCGTCGACGGGCAGCCCCGCACGCTCGGGCTGCGCGACCTGCTGCAGGTCTGGGTCGAGCACCGCATCTCCGTGGTCCGCCGCCGCAGCCAGTTCCGGCTGACCCGCAAGCGCGAGCGCCTGCACCTCGTGGAGGGCCTGCTCGTCGCGATCCTCGACATCGACGAGGTCATCCAGGTCATCCGGTCGTCCGACGACGCGGAGACCGCCCGCACCCGCCTGCGCGACGTCTTCGACCTGTCGGAGCCGCAGGCCGAGTACATCCTCGAGCTCCGGCTGCGCCGCCTGACGCGGTTCTCGCGCATCGAGCTGGAGAAGGAGCGCGACGAGCTGGCCGAGCAGATCGCGGCCCTCGAGGCGCTCCTGGCGGACGAGGGCCTGCTGCGCGGCGCCGTGTCCGACGAGATGGCGGAGGTCGCCGCCACGTACGGCACGCCCCGCCGGACGATCCTGCTCGAGTCCGCCGGCGGGTCGGTGACGGCCGCGGAGGGCGCACCGGCGCCCCGCTCGGCGCGCGGAGCGGCACCGGCCCTGTCGCTCGAGATCGAGGACTCGCCCTGCTGCGCGCTGCTCTCCGCGACCGGGCTCGTGGCCCGCACGGCGGGCACCGACGTCGCGCTGCGACCCGCGCCCGGCGCCGGGCGCTCCCGGCACGACGTGCTCGCGGGCGCCGTCCCGGCGACGGTCCGCGGCGAGGTGGGCGTCCTCACCTCCCGCGGCGTCGTGCGCCGGGTCTCCGTGCTGGACCTGCCCGCGCTGCCCCCGACGGACGGCGCGCCGAACCTGTCCGGCGGCCTGCCCCTGCCGGAGCTGCTCGCCCTCGACGCGGGCGAGCGGGTCGTCGGGCTGGTGCCGGTCACCGCGGACGCGCCGACCCTGGCGCTCGGGACCGCGCAGGGCGTCGTCAAGCGGGTCACGCCGGGCGAGCCCCCGGCCAACCGCGACTCCTGGGAGGTCGTGGCGCTCAAGGACGGCGACGAGGTGGTCGGCTGCGCGACCGTGGGCGAGGAGGACGAGCTGGTCTTCGTCGCGTCCGACGCGGCGCTCCTGCACTTCCCCGCCGCGTCGGTCCGGCCGCAGGGCCGCCCGGCCGGCGGCATGGCCGGCATCAAGCTCGCACCCGGCGCGCGGGTGGTGCACTTCGGCGCGCTGCCCGCGGGCAGCGACCCGGACGGGACCGTCGTGGTCACGGTGGCCGGGACCTCCGACGCCCTGCCCGGCACGCAGGCCGGCACGGCCAAGGTGACGCCGTTCGGGCGGTTCCCGGGCAAGGGCCGGGCCACCGGCGGCGTCCGGGCGCACCGGTTCCTCAAGGGCGAGGACGCGCTGTTCCTCGCCTGGGCCGGCCCGGCGCCGGCGCGCGCCACCGGGTCCGCCGGCCAGCCCGTCGACCTGCCGGAGCCGGACGACCGGCGCGACGGCTCGGGGCAGCCGCTCGCCGCGCCGCCGGTCGCGATCGGCTGAGCCCGGGGGCCGGCTGAGCCCGGGGGCCCGGCCGACGGCCGGGCCGCCGTCAGCGGCCGAGGCAGGCCGCCGCGACCCGGGCGCGCACCAGCGCCGCGATCTCCTCGAGCGAGCGCACCTGCGCGGCGTCCAGCGGTCCGAGCAGCAGGTCGCCGACCATGACCCGCCGGGTGGCCTGCGCCGCGCGCGCCGCGGCCGTCCCCGCCTCGGTCAGCGCGACGACGGTCCCGCGGGCGTCCTGACGGTCGCGGCTGCGCGTGACCAGCCCGCGCAGCTCCATGCGGCGCAGCTGGTGCGACACCCGGCTGTCCTGCCACTCCGCGGCGGCGGCCAGGTCCTTGGCGCGCAGGCCCGGCTCGCCCGCCGCGAGCAGGGGCTCCAGCAGCTCCAGGTCCGCCACGGAGACGCCCGCCTCCGCCCCGAGCCCCCGCTCGAGCGCGGTGAAGAACTCCCGGGACAGGCCCAGGTACGCCCGCCAGGTCGCGTCCTGCGGGAGCTGCTCCTCCGCCGCGTGCGCCGCCGCCATGCGGCTCAGCGTAGAACCACCGGACCCCGCGCGGGGCCGGAAACCACCGGCCGCCCGCTACAGCTCGATCGTCAGGAGACGCGAGCCGTGCGTGACCTCGTACCCGAGGTCGGCGTACAGCCCGTGCGCCCCCGACGGGTTCGCGGTGTCGACGTCGAGCTCGGCGTACTGGATGCCGTCCTCCCGGTAGGCCTCCATCACGGCGGTGAGCAGCGCGACCGCCAGCCCGCGACCGCGCCACGCGCGCCGCACCCCGAGCAGCTCCGTGTAGCCGGAGGTGTAGCCGGCGACCGGCCAGTCCTGCTCGTACCGGCCCGAGAGCGCGTAGCCGGCGACCTCGCCGGTGGCCTCGTCCACGGCCACCCGGCTCCAGGCGGGCGCGAACATCGAGCGGCCGTGCTGCCACGCCTCCGGGGTGCGCGGCTCGCTGCCCCAGTGGTCCGCGAACGCCTCGTTGTGGGCGAGCCGCACCGCCTCGTCGAGCTCCGGGGTCCACGGGACGACGCGGACGCCCTCCGTGCGGCGCACCTCCGGCAGCGGAGCCGCCAGGTCGCGGCGCATCTCGGCGTAGTACCGCACCGGCGTGAAGCCCGCCGCGGCGTACAGCCCCAGCGCGTCGGCGCGGTGGTCCTCGACGTAGGCGCCGATCCGGCCCGGCACCTCCTTGCCGGACGCCGCGAGCAGCTGCCGCGCCCGGCCGGTGCCCCAGGCGACGAGCGCCCGGCCGACGCCCCGTCCGCGGTGCGACGGGTCCACGCCGCCGGACAGGTGCGCGCGGACCACGCGCAGGTCACCGGGGTGGGACTCGACGACCATCCACGCGCGCGGCTCGCCGTCGGCGTCCAGGCCGACGCGGGTGTCGGCGGCGACGTCCTTCCAGTCCCCGTCGAACCACTCGTCGACCTCGGCCTCGGCGGTGCGTGCCGGCGCCTCGTCGGCCTCCTCCGTCCGCGCGACCAGGGCGAAGAGGGCAGGCACGTCGTCCCGGCGCAGCGCCCGCCAGGTCAGCCCCGTGGCGGCCGGGTCGGGCTCCGGCAGCACCGCGGGCGCTGCGGCGCGCTCCGCGATGGGTGCCAGGGCGTGCTCGGTCGTCGGTCGCGTCGTGGTCATGCGTCCACGGTGCCTGACGGCGCCGTCGATGTCATCCGAGATAGCGCGTGCCCCCGCGCGCGGTCAGGCGTCGATCTGGGAGGCGTCGAGGGTCGCGGCGCCGGCCACGATGAAGTCCTTCCGCGGTGCGACGTCCGAGCCCATGAGCAGCTCGAAGGTCTCCTCCGCGCTGCGGACCAGCGCGTCCGCGCTCTCGGCGGCCGGCAGGGTGACGCGGCGCAGCGTGCGGAACCGCGGGTCCATCGTCGTCTCCGAGAGCTGGTCGGCGTCCATCTCGCCCAGACCCTTGTAGCGCTGGATGTCCTCCTTGTAGCGCTTGCCGGCCCGGTCGAGTTTCTTCAGCGTCGCCGCGAGCTCGGCCTCCGAGTACGTGTAGATGTACTCGTTCTTGCGGCTGCCGGCGCCGATCACCTCGATGCGGTGCAGCGGCGGGACCGCCGCGTACACCCGCCCGGCCTCGACCAGCGGGCGCATGTAGCGGAAGAACAGCGTCAGCAGCAGCGTGCGGATGTGCGCGCCGTCGACGTCGGCGTCGGTCATCAGCACGACCTTGCCGTACCGGGCGGCGTCCAGGTCGAACGTGCGGCCGGACCCGGCGCCGATCACCTGGATGATCGCCGCGCACTCCGCGTTGCGCAGCATGTCGGAGATGGACGCCTTCTGGACGTTGAGGATCTTGCCGCGGATCGGCAGGAGCGCCTGGAAGTCCGACGACCGCGCGAGCTTCGCCGTCCCGAGCGCGCTGTCGCCCTCGACGATGAACAGCTCGCTGCGGCCGACGTCGTCGCTGCGGCAGTCGGCCAGCTTCGCGGGCAGCGACGAGGACTCCAGGGCCGTCTTGCGGCGGGAGATCTCCTTCTGCTTGCGGGCCGAGACGCGTGCCCGCATCTCCCCCACGACCTTGTCGAGCAGCGCCGCCGACTGGGCCTTGTGCTCCCGCTTGCTCGAGGTGAGGATCGCGGCGAGCTCGGTGTCGACGACCTTCGCGACGATGCCCCGCACCGGGGCGGTGCCCAGGACCTCCTTCGTCTGGCCCTCGAACTGCGGCTCCGCGAGCCGCACGGTCACGACGGCCGTCAGGCCCGCCAGCACGTCGTCCTTCTCGATGCGGTCGCTGCCGTCCTTCGCGGAGATCTTCAGCCGGCGGGCGTTCGCGTCCACCTGCTTGCGCAGCGTCCGCAGCAGCGCCGTCTCGAACCCGGCCAGGTGCGAGCCGCCCTTCGGCGTCGCGATGATGTTGACGAACGTGCGGACCTCGGTCTCGTAGCCCGTGCCCCAGCGCAGCGCGATGTCGACCTCGCAGTCCCGCTGCACCTCCTGCGGCGTCATGTGGCCGCGCGCGTCCAGCACCGGGACCGTCTCCGTGAACGACCCGGAGCCCGTGAGCTTCCAGGTGTCCGTGACGGGGGCGTCGGGGGCGAGGAAGTCGGCGAAGTCGACCGTGCCGCCGTCGTGCCGGAACACCTCCTCGTGCGGGCCCTCCGCGCCCGGCGTCCCGGCCAGCCCGCGCTCGTCGCGCACCGTGATGGTCAGGCCCGGCACCAGGAAGCTGGTCTGCCGCGCGCGGGTCACGAGCTCGTCGTAGGAGAACACCGCGGTCGACGGGAAGATGGTGCGGTCCGCCCAGTAGCGGATGCGGGTGCCCGTGCGGCCCCGCGCGACCTTGCCGACCACGTCCAGCTGCGACCGGGCGACGAACGGCTCGAACGGCGAGTCCGGGGTGCGGCCCGCGCGGTCGTCGAACACGCCCGGCTCGCCCCGGTGGAACGTCATGCGGTGCGTCTTGCCCCCGCGGTCGACCTCGACGTCGAGCCGCTCCGACAGCGCGTTCACCACGGAGGCGCCCACACCGTGCAGACCGCCGGACGCCCCGTAGGACCCGCCGCCGAACTTGCCGCCCGCGTGCAGCTTCGTCAGGACGACCTCGACACCCGTCAGGCCGGTCTTCGGCTCGACGTCGACGGGGATGCCGCGACCCTGGTCGCGGACCTCGACCGACGAGTCCGCGTGCAGGACGATGTCGATCCGGTCGCCGTGCCCCGCGAGCGCCTCGTCGACGGAGTTGTCGATGATCTCCCAGAGGCAGTGCATGAGACCGCGGGAGTCCGTCGACCCGATGTACATGCCCGGGCGCTTGCGGACGGCCTCCAGCCCCTCGAGCACGGACAGGTGGCGGGCGGTGTAGCTGGACTCGGCGGATGCGGTCGACACGGTGCCCGAGCCTAATCGCTCCACCGGGCACTCCCGCGGAGCCATGCCGCGCCGGGAGTGTGCCGGTCGTGTTGCGGCTGTGTGAGCACCGGGTGACTTCTGCTTCGCCCGCAGCGAACCACCCGCTCCCGACGGGAAGGATCCCGGGCCGGGATGGTTGTATGACAACGTGACTGGGACTCTTGAGACCACGACTCCGCTGACTGCAGCCGACCGCTGCGACCGCTGCGGCGCTCAGGCCTACGTCCGCGTGCTGCTGCCCGTGGGCGAGCTGCTGTTCTGCGCGCACCACGCGCGCGAGCACGCGCCGAAGTACTCGCAGCTCGCGACGCACGTCCAGGACGAGACCGACAAGCTCCTCGCCGAGCACGGCGCCGGCGCCGGGGCGCGCTGACCGCACCACGACCCCCGCGGCGCGCCGGGACCGCGCGACGCCGCCACCGCACCACCACGACGGGCCCGCCCGGCCGAGAAGCCGGGCGGGCCCGTTCGCGTCCGCAGGCCCGGCGAGGAGCCCGGCACACGAACGGCCCCTCCCCGACCGCGTGGTCGAGGAGGGGCCGTCCTGCTGCCCCGGGGGGCTCAGTCGAGGTAGTCGCGCAGCACCTGCGAGCGGCTGGGGTGCCGCAGCTTCGACATGGTCTTGGACTCGATCTGACGGATCCGCTCGCGGGTCACGCCGTAGACCTTGCCGATCTCGTCGAGGGTCTTCGGCTGGCCGTCGGTCAGGCCGAAGCGCATCGACACGACGCCGGCCTCCCGCTCGGACAGCGTGTCGAGGACCTGGTGCAGCTGCTCCTGCAGCAGCGTGAAGCTCACCGCGTCGGCGGGCACCACGGCCTCGGAGTCCTCGATGAGGTCACCGAACTCGCTGTCGCCGTCCTCGCCGAGCGGGGTGTGCAGCGAGATGGGCTCGCGTCCGTACTTCTGGACCTCGACGACCTTCTCGGGGGTCATGTCGAGCTCCTTGGCGAGCTCCTCGGGCGTCGGCTCCCGGCCGAGGTCCTGGAGCATCTGCCGCTGGACGCGGGCGAGCTTGTTGATGACCTCGACCATGTGCACCGGGATGCGGATGGTGCGCGCCTGGTCGGCCATCGCGCGGGTGATCGCCTGGCGGATCCACCACGTGGCGTACGTCGAGAACTTGTAGCCCTTGGTGTAGTCGAACTTCTCGACCGCGCGGATCAGACCGAGGTTGCCCTCCTGGATCAGGTCCAGGAACAGCATGCCGCGGCCGGTGTAGCGCTTCGCCAGGGACACCACGAGGCGGAGGTTCGCCTCGAGCAGGTGGTTCTTGGCCCGTCGGCCGTCCTGCGCGATCCACTGCAGCTCGCGGCGCGCCTTCGGCTCCAGGTCGTCGCCGACAGCGGCGAGGCGCTCCTCGGCGAACAGGCCGGCCTCGATGCGCTTGGCGAGCTCGACCTCCTGCTCGGCGTTCAGCAGCGCGACCTTGCCGATCTGCTTGAGGTAGTCCTTGACCGGGTCGGCGGTCGCACCGGCGGTCACGACCTGCTGCGCGGGCGCGTCGTCCTCGTCGCGGTCGGAGACGACGAAGCCGACGTCCTCGGTCTCCTCGTCCGCCTTGGGGGTCGCGGCGGCGGGCGTCGCGGGCGTCTCGGTGTCGCCGTCCTCGGTGGACTCGTCGTCACCGTCCGTGGCGGCGTCCGCCGGGTCGATCTCGACGTCCTCGATCTCGACCTCGTCCGGCTCGACGTCCTCGTCCTCGATGTCGTCCTCGGCCTTGCCTGCGGCCTTGACGGGCTTCGCGGTCGCGGCCTTGCCGGTGGTGGTCTTCTTCGCCGCGGGCTTGGCCGCGGCACGCTTGCGGGGCGCCGGCTTGGCGTCGTCGCCGTCCTCCGACACGACGGCCTTGGTGGACGGCCGGGCCTTCGCGGTGGTGGCGGCCGCGACGCGCGTCGTGGCCGCGGTGGGCTCGGAGACCGAGATCCCGGCGTTGGCCAGACCGCGCACGACGGCCTTCAGCCGCTTGGCGTCCTCCACCTGCGCGGCCTCGCAGGCCGAGCGCAGCGCGGCGGCGTCGACGCTCCCGCTGGTGCGCCCGCGGCGGACGAGGTCCTGCAGGGCGGGGTGCTCGAACTCGCGCGGAAGGGTGGGGGTGGAAGTCTGGGGCGTCACGAATGACCTTTCGGCAGCAAAGGGACCCGGTTCGGCGCATCGGGTACCTCGATATTGTACCGGCCGCACCCACGGCGGAGCATCGCCCGGGGGTGGCGAGACCCTGGCCGGCGCGGCAGGTGACCCTGTCGTGAGTGCTCAACGCGCGGGTCGCCCGGAGGATTCCCGCAGGCCCGCCCCGGGCGTGTCACCACGGGGGCCCGGGATCGCCTCGCGAGGACTGCCCGCGGGCCACGGGACACGCACCCGCAGGGGCTCCCCGACCACGCAGGACGTGCGCACGCGAGAGCCCGGCGGGCCACACGGGACGCGCACACGCCCGAGCCCGGCGCGGGCGCGGGCGCCGCCGAAGCGCGGCAGCGGAGCACCGCTGAGGCGCAACCTCGCCCCGGCAGCACCGGCGTCCCCGGACCCGCGTCCGGCGGCGCGATCCCCCGCGTCGCGGCGGGCGTGCCCGGGGCGCGCGAGGTCAGCTCGGGTCGGGCTTCACCGCGAGGACGGGGCACGGCGAGTCGAGCAGGATCCGCTGGGCGTTGGCGCCGAGGATGAGCTTGCCCACCGGGCTGCGACGGCGCAGCCCGATGACGATGAGCGTGGCGCCGGTCTCCTCGGCGGTGCCGATGAGGTCCTCGGCGACGTCGCGACCGCCGGCGATCACGCGGATGTCGTGCGGGATGCCCCGCGACTCCAGCGAGCTGCGCACGTCGTCGAGCGAGGCGGACAGCTCGGAGCGCTGCTCGTCGCTCTCGTCCCCCCGCTCGCTGACGACCACGACGAGCGGCTCCGACCGGCGCACGGCCTCGCCCGTCGCGGCGGCCAGGGCGGCACGCCCCTCGACCGTCGCCAGGTACCCGACCACGATGCTCATGGGTGCTCCTCGCACGTGTTGCTCGGCGTCCGTCGCCGGCAACGCGAGGACATCGCTCGGGTGCGGCTGCGGACCGTGGTCCGACGGTACCGGAACGCGCCGCACCCGCACGACAGCGCCGGGCCGCTCAGCAGCGACGACGCAGCCACCCCGGGGCCAGCCCGACACCGAGCGCCCGGTCCAGGAGCTCGGCCAGCCGGTGGGACGGGTCCTCCGCGAGCGCCCGGTCGACCAGCAGCCGCGCCCGGATCGCGTCGCCCGCCCACCAGGCGAGCAGCGCCAGCAGCGTGCACGCGGGTGCCTGCCGGCCCGTGCGACCGTGGGCCACGACGGCCTCGAGCACCGCGCGCGCTGTCGACGCGACGTCCTCCCGAGGCTCCTCGGCGTGCTCGGGCTCGAGGAGCACGTCCAGCGTGCGCCGCACCGCCGCGGACACGGATGCCGCGTCGGCGGGAGCGACCTCCGGCCCGCGGGCGCCGTCGTCCGCGTCCGACGCCGCGGCGGAGTCCGCACCCCCGGCACCGGGCACGCCCGTCGTGCCACGTCCGGCCGGACGCGCGTCCGTGGCATCGCCCTGCGTCCCCCGAGCGCCGTCCCCCACGCCGGATGCACCGTCGACGGTCCCGGCGCCGCCCGCGGCTGTCGACGCGTCGCCCCTCACACCCGCGCCATCCCCGACCGTCGCGGCAGCTGCCCCGGGCGTCGGCCCGCCGTCCGCCGCGTCCGCGCCGTCGGAGTGCGGGAGGTGTCGCAGCAACGCATCCGGGAGGGTCGCCTCCGGCCGGATCAGGGTGAGCACCACCGCGTCCCGCACGGTCGTGTCCTCGAGCGCGGCCTCGATGCGACCGAGCTGGGCGGGACTCAGGTCGACGCCCTCGCCCGGCGACCGGTGCACGTCGGCGACGGCAGCGCGCCAGGCCCGGAGCGAGCGCTCCCTCCAGCCGAGCAGCGCCTCCGGGCCGGACGCACGCAGCCGGGCGTCCGTCCACCGGGACCTGGCGGCGGCTGCTGAGCGCCGGCGGCCCGCGGGTGCCACGGGGACGGCGGCGAGCTCCGTACGCCGGGGCAGCGGCCGGGCGCGGGCCACCGGGCCGGCGATCCCGCCCGGCTCCAGCTCCGCGAGCGGTCGCCCGCCGGGCGGGCAGCACGCCGCGTCGCGGCACGTCAGTCCCAGGTACCGACCCTGCGCCACCATCCAGGTCGTGACCGGCCCGAGGTGCTCCAGCGCCGCCCGGGCCGACTCGGCCGCCCGCTGCGTGTCGGCACCTCCGACGGCGCCCGATCCGGGCGGGAGGTCGCGCGGGTCGCCCTCGGTGCTGTAGACGACGACCACGACCTCCACCGCGTGGTCGGCCGCGAGGTGCCCGGCGACGTCGTCGAGCAGGTCCGGACCTGCCGGGCTGAGGACGTCGTCCAGGTCGATCCTGGCCACGAGGCCGATGCTGCGTCCCGGACCGCGGAGCCCGACGGCGACCAGGCACTCCTCGGGGCGGAAACCGAGCTGGTACGGCAGCGCTCCGAGCAGCTCCGGGGTGGGGTGGGGACGCTGCTGCGCAGGCGCGAGCCGGGTGGCGCCCCGCCCGCGGGTGTCCGCCGCGGGTGGCGTCGCGCTCGCCGCCGCGCTCGGCGCCGTGGTCGTGGTCGTGGTCGTGGTGGTCATGGCGTCACTCCACCGCGGCACCGGCCCGTCGCGGCATGCCGGCGCCGGCGCGCTGGGGACGATGCACCGGCAACAGCCCTGTGGAGGACTCGGCGCCCGCCCGGGGAGCGGCGCTACTGTGACCGCGTGCTCGTCCGACCTGCCACCGCTCTGCTGGTGCTCGCGGTCCTGTCGACGGCGGCCTGCGCGGACGACGACCCGGCGCCCGCCCCCACCACCCTCGTGAGCCCGGACCCCGCGCCCGCGCCGACGGAGTCCCTGCTGCCCAGCCCGACGGCCACCGGCTCGCAGGTCGGGGGGCTGGCGCCCGGCTTCCCGTCCGAGCTGGTGGCTCCGCCCGAGGGCAGCGACATCCTCGTCTCGAGCGCCGAGCCGGACGCGGCGACGGGCCTCACGACGATCAGCCTCAACCTCCGCAGCCCGCTGGGCACGGACGCACTGGTGCAGGACGTGCGCGACCAGCTCGCGGCCGCCGGCTTCACGGAGACGGTCGTGGACCCGGGCACCTCGGGGCTGGCCGCCTCGTCCACGTTCGTGCGCGGGGACCAGGCCGACGAGATCCTGACGCTCGGCGTGCTGGACCGCGACGGCGTCCGCACGCTCACCCTGGGCGGGTCCGTCCGCCTCTGAGGCCCTAGGCTCGCCGCGTGAGCCCCACCACCGCCCTGGTCGACGTCGAGGATCTGCGCCCCCGGGTGGACGCCCTGCTCACGGAGCACGTCGCGGGGCTCGTCCCCGAGCTCGCGGCCGCCGGCGCCGGCGCCGTCCCGCTCGCGGAGGCGCTCGGGCAGATGCTCGCCGGCGGCAAGCGGCTGCGGGCGGCCTTCTGCTACTGGTCGTGGCGCGCGCACGGCGGGGAGGCGGGCTCGGCGGACGCGGAGATCGTCCTGCGGGTCGGTGCCGCGCTCGAGCTGTTCCAGGCCGCCGCCCTGTTCCACGACGACGTGATGGACGACTCCGACACCCGCCGCGGCCAGCCGTCGGCGCACCGGCGGTTCGCCGCTCGGCACGTCGCGCAGGGGTGGTCGGGCGACGCGGGGCGGTTCGGGGAGTCCGCCGCGATCCTGCTGGGCGACCTCGCGCTCGTCGCGAGCGAGCGCGAGCTCGTCCGGGCCGTCGAGCGGTGCCCGGCGGACCGGCGGACGGGGGCGCACGACGTCTTCGAGCGCATGCGCACGGAGGTCACGGTCGGGCAGTACCTCGACCTGCTGGCGCAGGTGCTGCCGTGGGGCGAGGACCCGGTCGAGGACGAGGCCCGCGCCCGGGAGGTGATCGTCTCGAAGTCGGCCCGCTACAGCGTGGAGCACCCGCTGCGGCTCGGCGCGGTGCTGGCGGGCGCGGACGACGCGGCGCTGGCGGCCACGGCCCGCTACGGCCTGCCGCTCGGCGAGGCGTTCCAGCTCCGCGACGACCTGCTCGGCGTATTCGGCGACCCCGCCGCCACGGGCAAGCCCGCCGGCGACGACCTGCGGGAGGGCAAGCGCACAGTACTGGTCGCCCGAGCGATGGCCCGCGGGCAGGAGTCGGGCGACGTGGCGCTCGTCGATGCGCTGCGCACCGGCCTCGGCGACCGCGACCTGGACGACGCGGCGTGCGGAGCGCTGGCCGCCCTCATCGACGCGAGCGGCGCCGTCGCCGACGTGGAGGAGCTGATCGCCGGGCTGAGCGACCGGGCGTTCACCGAGCTGGCCGCCGCGCCCCTGGCCGACGACGGCCGGGCGATGCTGCTCGAGCTGGCGCACGCCGCGGTGGACCGCCGGGCGTAGACGGCGGCTTACCGAGCCGGCGTGCCGGTGCGGCGCCGGCCGACGGCCGCCGCCCGCACCGGCGCGTCACACGCTCAGAGCATCGCCTGGGCGCGACGGCGCACCTCGGTCTTGTGCCCCGCGCGCAGGGCGTCGACGGGGCGTCCCGGCAGCGAGTCGTCCGCGGTGAACAACCACACGATGGCCTCCTCGTCGGAGAAGCCGGCGTCCCCGAGCACCGTCAGGGTGCCCTGCAGCGAGGCGAGCACCGTGGCACGCGCCGCGGGCGCCTCGTCGTCCTCGTCGGCGTGCGGGTCGGCGACCGGGTTCGCCGCGTCGACCGGGACGAGGAACGCCGCGGGGATGCTGAGGACCCGCGGCTCCCCCCGCCGGACGGCGGCCAGCCGCCGCTCCTTCAGCAGGCGGCGGACCTTGCCGGCGTCGAGGCCGAGCTCGTCGGCCGCGTCGGGCACGGTCAGCCAGGTGTCGACCAGGTCATCGGGGGTGGGCTGCGCAGTCACGCGGGCCAGCGTACTGAGCCCGGGCGGCATCCGACGCCTCGCGTCCCGACGGCGCCGCCACCGGCCCGGACGTCCCGTGCGTCCACCCAGCGGGTGACGTCGCGACGGATCGGCGCAGGTCAACCGGACAAATGCGACCGCCGACTTCCCAGGCCCCGTCACCTGCACTACCGTCGCACTAGTCACATCAGTCACAGCAGTCACACACGTCACTCGCACACCGCCAGCGGCGACGTCCTCAGCACAGGGGTCCCCACCATGACGCAGCCCGCCCTCGCCCTCACGGACCAGGCCGCCCGCGCCCAGGCGCCCGGCGCCGCCTCCCGCGCCCGTGGACGCCGCCTCGCGACCGGGACCGGCGCGATCGCGATCGCCGCCGTCGCCGCCACGGCGTCGGCGGGAGCCGCGCACGCCGACGAGCAGTACACGGTGCGGTCCGGTGACACCGTCAGCCACATCGCCGCCCGGCACGGCACGACCGTCTCCGCCGTCCGCACGGCGAACGGACTGGACTCGCGCGCGTTCATCCGCGAGGGGCAGCGGCTCACCATCCCGACCCAGCGCTCCGCGACGACCGCGCCCGCCGCCGCGCCGCAGGCCACCGGCGGGGCGCACCCCGTCGCCTCCGGCGAGACCGTCTCCGCCATCGCCCCGCGCTACGGCACCACCGTCGCCGCCGTCGTGTCCGCCAACGGCCTCGACGCACGCGCCTTCATCCGCGTCGGCCAGACCCTCACCATCCCCGGCGCCGGCGCCACCGCGACGACCGCGACCGCCGCCGCGCCGCAGGCCACCGGCGGCACCGCGCTCGTCGGCAACACGTTCCTCGGCCGCACCTACGCGCCGAGCGTGGTCGCCTCCGCCAACGCGAACAAGGCCTCGCTGCTGGCGATGGGCGTGCCGAGCCGCGACCAGATGCAGGCGAAGGTCGCCTCGACCGCCCGGGCCATGGGCGTCGACGCCGCGCTGGCCCAGGCGATCGCGTTCCAGGAGTCCGGGTTCGACCACACGTCGGTCTCCCCCGCCAACGCGATCGGGACCATGCAGGTCATCCCGACGTCGGGCGACTGGGCGTCGGACCTGGTCGGCCGCGACCTCAACCTGCTGGACCCCGACGACAACGTCGTGGCGGGCGTGGCGATCCTGCGCCAGCTCGTGAAGACCTCGCCCGACCTGCCCACGGCCATCGCGTCGTACTACCAGGGCGCCGGCTCGGTGAAGCGCAACGGGATGTTCAGCGACACCCGGCGCTACGTGGCGAACGTCCAGACCCTCATGGCGCGCTTCTGACGGTCTGCCTGCCGGGTCCGGCGACCCCGCCACCGTAGACTGCGCGCCGTGGGAGCCACCGTCACCGATCCGCTCGTCGGCCGCCTGGTCGACGGGCGGTACCAGGTCGTCTCGCGGATCGCGCGCGGCGGGATGGCCACCGTGTACCTCGCGGTGGACCGCCGGCTGGACCGTGACGTCGCGCTGAAGGTGATGCACCCGCACCTCGCCGAGGGGACCGCGGGGGCGAACTTCGTCGCGCGGTTCCGGCGGGAGGCGCGCGCCGCCGCCCGGCTGACGCACCCCGGACTCGTCGGGGTGTACGACCAGGGCGTCGACGGCGAGACGTCGTACCTGACCATGGAGTACGTCGACGGCGTGAACCTGCGGCGGCACCTCGCGGAGCGCGGGTCCCTGAGCGTCGGCGAGGCGCTCGGCGTGGCGGAGCAGGTGCTCGACGCGCTGGCCGCGGCGCACCGCGCGGGTCTCGTGCACCGCGACGTGAAGCCCGAGAACGTCCTGCTCGCGTCGGACGGCCGGGTGAAGGTCACGGACTTCGGTCTCGCGCGCGCCGTCACCGAGGTCACGTCCACCACCACCGGCACCGTCTTCGGCACCGTGGCCTACCTCGCCCCCGAGCTCGTGCTGCACGGCGGCAGCGACGCCCGCACCGACGTGTACGCCGCGGGCGTGCTGCTGTACGAGATGATCACCGGAGCGCAGCCGTTCACCGGCGAGACGCCCATCCAGATCGCGTTCCAGCACGTGAACTCCGACGTGCCCGCGCCGTCCGACACCGCGTCCTGGCTCCCGGTCGAGGTGGACGAGCTGGTCGGGGCGCTGTCGGCCCGCGAGCCCGACGACCGTCCGGCCGACGCCGGGGCCGCGCTCGCGCTGCTGCGGCGCACGCGGACGGCGCTCGACACCGCCACGCTCGACCGCCGGGTGGACGTCGAGCCGGCCGTGTCGCTCCCCCAGGCCACCGACCCGGAGTCCGACGGGCCCAGTGACCTCCGGGGCGACGACCCGTCCGACGACGACGGCCGCCCCTCGGACGCCACGGCACGCATCGACGCACCCGGACGGACCGTCGCGCTGCCGATCGGCGTCGTCACCGCGGGCGGGCCCGAGCCCGCCGTCGACTCCCCCGCGCCGTCGCGCCGGCGTCGCTGGTGGCGCTGGGCGCTCGCCGCGGTGCTGGTCCTCGCCGCTGCCGGCGGCGGGACGTGGTGGTACCTCGCGGAGGGCCCCGGCGCCTACACCACCGTCCCCGAGGTGACGTCGCTGACCGTCGACGAGGCCGTGGCGGAGCTCCAGGACGCGGGGCTCGGCGCCGACCCCGTCGAGGAGTTCCACGACTCGGCGCCGAAGGGCACCGTCTTCGCCGCGGAGCCGGCCGAGGGCGACCCCGTGCGCAAGGACGGCAGCGTCACGCTGTCCGTCTCCCGCGGCCCCGACCTGGTGACCGTGCCCGCGGACCTCGTCGGGAAGCAGCAGGCCGACGTGGAGGCCGCGATCACCGGGGCCGACCTCGTCGTGGACTACAACGACAACGTCTACTCCGACACCGCCGGGTTCGGCGTCGTCACCGCGATCACCGACGCCGACGGGACCGCCGTCGAGCCGAACGCCTCCATCCGGCGCGGGTCCACGCTGTACCTCACCGTGTCCAAGGGACCCGAGCCCGTCACCGTGGTCTCCGTCGTCGGCGCGACCCTCGACCAGGCGCGGACGCAGCTCGACGCCATCGGCCTGAAGGTCGAGGCGCAGGAGGCGTTCAGCGACACCGTCGAGGCCGGCCGCGTGATCTCCCAGTCCCCCGAGGGCGGCACCGAGGGGCACCGCACGGACACCGTGACGCTGCAGGTGTCGAAGGGGCCGGAGATGGTCGAGGTCCCCAACCTGCGCGGCAAGCAGTACGACGAGGCTGCGGCGGCGCTCGAGGAGCTCGGGCTGAAGGCGGAGCGGCAGAACGTGCTCGGCGGCATCTTCGGGACGGTCCGCGACCAGAGCACGGCCGGTGGCGAGTCCGTGCCGAAGGGCAGCACCATCACGCTCACCGTCGTCTGACGCGCTGCGCACCACGACGCCCCGCGCAGCGGCCCTCATCGGGGCGCGCGGCACGGGGCGTCGTCGCGGGGTGTCAGCTCCGGCGGAGCAGCTCCACCACCTGGAACGCGAGCTCCAGCGACTGCTGGTGGTTCAGCCGCGGGTCGACGAGCGTCTCGTACCGGCGCGCCAGCCCGGCGTCGTCGATCTCCTCCGCGCCGCCGAGCACCTCGGTGACGTCGTCCCCGGTGAGCTCGATGTGCAGCCCGCCCGGCACGGTCCCGAGCGACCGGTGCACCTCGAAGAACCCGGCGACCTCGTCCATGACGTCGGAGAACCGCCGCGTCTTGTACCCGGACGCCGACGTGATGCCGTTGCCGTGCATCGGGTCGCACACCCACGTGACGGGACGGCCGTCGGCGGTGACCTTCTCGACGAGCGACGGCAGCAGGTCGCGGATCTTCCCGGCGCCCATGCGCGTGATGAACGTGATGCGGCCAGGCTCCGCGCTCGGGTTGAGCCTGTCGATCAGCCGCAGGGCGTCGTCGGCCGTCGAGGTCGGGCCGAGCTTGATGCCGATCGGGTTGTGCACGCGGCTGAAGTAGTCCACGTGCGCGCCGTCGAGCTGCCGGGTGCGCTCCCCGATCCACAGGAAGTGCGCCGAGCAGTCGTACGGCAGCCCGGTCCGCGAGTCGATGCGCGTGAGGGGACGCTCGTAGTCGAGCAGCAGGCCCTCGTGGCTCGAGTAGAAGTCCACGGTCCGCAGCGCGTCGAAGTCGGCGCCGCACGCGGCCATGAACCGGATCGCGCGGTCGATCTCCGCGGCGATCTCCTCGTACCGCGCGTACGCCGGGTTCGCGGTGAAGCCCCGGTTCCACTCGTGCACCCGCAGCAGGGACGCGAAGCCCCCGGTGGTGAACGCGCGGATGAGGTTCAGCGTCGACGCGGACGTGTGGTACGCGTCGAGCAGCCGCTCCGGGTCGGGCGTGCGGGCCTCGGGCGTGAACTCGAAGCCGTTGATGATGTCGCCCCGGAACGCCGGCAGCGTCACGCCGTCGCGGGTCTCGGTCTCCGACGAGCGCGGCTTGGCGTACTGCCCCGCCATCCGGCCCATCTTGATGACGGGCAGGCTGGCGCCGTACGTGAGCACGACCGCCATCTGCAGGACGGTCATGATCTTGCCGCGGATGTTGTCGGCCGTGGCCTCCGCGAACGTCTCGGCGCAGTCACCGCCCTGCAGCAGGAACGCCTCGCCCCGGCCCGCGGCGGCGAGCTGGCCGCGCAGCGCGTCCGCCTCCCCCGCGAACACCAGCGGAGGCAGGCCGGCGAGCCGGGCGCCGACGCGCGCGAGGGCGTCGGCGTCCGGCCACGCGGGCTGCTGCGTGACGGGCAGGGTCCGCCAGTGCTCGAGGCCCTCGAGCACCGCGGGGTCGGCCTCGACGCTCATCAGTGGGCCGCTGCGGGCACCAGGGGCTGCCCGATGCCCTCCAGGAGCGCGCCGAACCACGGCTGCGAGACGTCGAACGCCTTGCCGCCCGCGATCCGCGGGAACGCGATGGCCTTGAGGCGGTCGCCGTCCTCCTCGTCGTGGCCGATGACGCCGGCCTCGCCGCGCAGGGCGCACTCGACGGCCAGGTCGGTCATCGACTTGATGAGGCGCAGGTCCTCGGCGTTCGCGGCCGCGGCGCGCGAGTAGTAGCCGGACTTCTGGACCATGACCTTCTCGGCGCCGAGCTTCTCCGCGAACTGCTTCGCGAACCACTGGCCCGGGTTGATGGTGTCGAGCTTGACGTGGCCGAACGGGTCGCGCGGCACCTCGGCGCCGGACGCCTCGAGCTGCTCGACGATCTCGTGCATGCCCGCACCCTCGGACAGGAAGATGTTGACGTTGCCCTGGGAGTCCATGATCGCCTTGAGGCGCGCGGCCTCGGCGTCGATGTCGATCGCCAGCTCGGGCAGGAACACCGCGTGGATGTCCCAGCGCTCACGGGTCAGGCCGAGGGCCGGGGCCCACTCCTGGGCGTCGAGCCACTTGCGGTACTCGGACGCGGCGGCGGCGGTCAGCCAGCCGCAGTGCCGGCCCATGACCTCGTGCACGATGAGCATGCGCGGGCCGGAGCGGTGCTCGCCGATGACGTTCGCGGCGAACCCGGCGGCCTCCTCGGCGGCGGTCCAGGCGCCCAGCGACTGCTTGATCGGCACCACGTCGTTGTCGATCGTCTTCGGCAGGCCGACGACGGTCAGGCCGTAGTCGTTCTCCGCCAGGTACGCGGCGAGGTCCGCGGCCGTGGTGTTCGTGTCGTCGCCGCCGATGGTGTGCAGCACGTCGACGCCGTCGGCCTTGAGCTGCTCGGCCGCGACCTGCAGCGGGTCCTGGCCCTCCTGGACCAGCCCGCGCTTGACGCAGTCGGCCGCGTTGGTGAGCTTCACGCGGGAGTTGCCGATCGGCGAGCCGCCGAACCGGTGCAGGATGCCCGCCTGTCGGCGCGCCTCGTCGGTGATGACGATCTTGTCCCCGCGCAGCAGCCCGTAGTAGCCGTGCTCGTACGCGATGATCTCCACCTCGGGCGCGATCTCGGTGTACCGCTCGATGAGGCCACCGACGGCCGAGGACAGGCACGGAGCGAAGCCACCCGCGGTCAGGAGCGCGACGCGACGAACCGACATGAGACACACCTCTCGTTGATCAGCACGGCTGGGGGTCCCCAGCCCGCGCGCCACTGAACGCGACGCACGAGACCCGGAACCGGGACCGAGGTCCGGGGTGCCGCCACGCGCAGGGCACGGCGGACGGGCTCATCCTACTGAGCCGCGGCGTCCTCCTCCGGCGGGACCGGTGGCTGGACATCGGGCACGGCGCGGCCGCCCGGGGCGGTCGGCTCCGGGGCGGCGGGGCCGGTCGCGGCCGGGTGGCCGGTGGCGATGCGGGCCTTCTGCGTCGCGGCGTAGATGTCGACGTACTCCTGGCCGGACAGGCTCATGAGCGCGTACATGATCTCGTCGGTGACCGAGCGCAGGATGAACCGGTCGTTCTCCATGCCCTGGTAGCGGCTGAAGTCGAGCGGCTCGCCGATGACGACGCCGATGCGGCGCGGGTGCGGCAGGCGCTGCCCGAGCGGCTGGGCCTTCTCCGTGTCGACCATGACGACGGGGACCACCGGCGCGCCGGACTCCAGCGCCAGGCGGGCGACGCCGGTCTTGCCGCGGTACAGCCGGCCGTCGGGGCTGCGCGTGCCCTCCGGGTAGATGCCGAAGAGCTTGCCCTCCTCCAGGCGCCGCAGGCCGGTGCGCAGCGCCGCCTCGGACGCCTTGCCGCCGCTGCGGTCCACCGGGATGGTCCCGACGCCGCGCATGAAGCCCGCGGTCAGCCGTCCCTTGAGCCCGCGCCCCGTGAAGTACTCGTTCTTGCCGATGAAGACGATCTCGCGGTCCAGCACCAGGGGCAGGAAGAACGAGTCGATGACGGCCAGGTGGTTGCTCGCGAGGATCGCGCCGCCGCTGCTCGGCACGTGCTCCGCCCCGCGGACCCACGGGCGGAACAGCAGGTGCAGCAGCGGGCCGATCAGGACCCGCTTCATCAACCAGTAGAACAACCTGCCACCTCTCGCCCTCGTCGCGCGGGACCGTCGAGCCCGTCCCGTGCCCTGTGCTCGGAGCCGACTCTAGAGTGCTGCCATGGCCCCGCGTCCCGACCACCCCGCCGACGACCCGTCCCCCGACGGGGACGAGCGCGACGCCGCGCGCGCCGACCGGTCCGCCGAGGTGTCCGACGAGCAGTGGGCCGCGATCGTCGCGGACCTGCAGGGCGGCACGGACCTCACCGGGCCGTCGACCTCCGGCGCCACGGGCCAGGACGACCCGCGGACGTCGTCCGGTCCCGCCGTAACCTACCCCGTCGCACCCTGGGTCACCGACAGCCGCGTCGTGCGTCCGGCCCGGTCGGGGGGCGACGAGGCCCGGACCGACGCCGACGAGGACGGCTCCGCGGGCCTGCCGGGGGGCGGTACCGGACGCGACTGGGACGCCACCGGGCAGATCGACGAGGCGGAGCGGCGCGTCGACGACGCGGAGCACTTCGTGCCGCCGGACCCCGGGCCGGTGCTCGGCGGCGACCCGCTGCTCACGATGGCGTGGCTCGCGGTCGGCGGGATGCCGCTGCTGTGGCTCGTCGTCCTGCTCGGCTGGCGCGACGCCCCGTCGGCGATCGTGCAGGCGTCGGTCGCGGTGTTCCTGCTCGGGCTCGTCGTGCTGCTGTGGCGGATGCCGCACCGGCGCGACGAGGACGACCACGACGACGCGGACGGCGCGGTCGTCTGAACCACACGGGTTCGCGCGTCACCGCGCCCGCGGGCGACTGGGCACCGCGGGCGGCTCGGCCCCGGCGGGCGGCTCAGCGCCGCGCGAGGTCCGCCGCGCCGACGATGCCCGCGTCGTTGCCCATCGAGGCCAGCGCGAACGTGGCCTCCGGGCGGTGCCCGCGCGCCGACAGCTGGTCGAGGAACCCGCGGCGGGCGGGGGCGAGCAGCAGGTCGCCGGCCGCGCTGACGCCACCGCCGATGACGACGATCGCCGGGTCGAGCAGCGCGGCGACGGACGCGGAGCCCTCGCCGATCCACCGGCCGAGCTCCGCGAGGAGCTCGACGGCCAGCGGGTCGCCCTCCTGCGCGGCCTGCGTCACCTGCGGCCCGGTGAGCGCGTCGGCGTCGCCGCCGGCCAGCTCGAGCAGGCGGGCGCCGCGCTCGGGCTGCGTGATGAGGGCCGACTGCGCGTCCCGCACGAGGGCGCTGCCCGAGGCGTACTGCTCCCAGCAGCCCTCGTGCCCGCAGCCGCAGTAGTGGCCGCCGGGGACCACGCGCATGTGGCCGACCTCGGCCGCCACGCCCCAGGCGCCGCGGATGAGGTTGCCGCCGACGACGAGCGCGCCGCCGAGTCCCGTACCGATCGTCAGCAGGAGCATGTCCTGCACGTCGCGTGCGGCGCCGAACGCGAACTCCGCCCAGCCGGCGGCGTTGGCGTCGTTCTCCACGACGATCCGGACGTCGTCGCCCAGCTCCTTCGCGACGATGTCGCGCAGCGGGTGGTCGCGCCACGGCAGGTTCGGGGTGAACAGCACGGTCGCCTGGTCCGCGCCGATGAAGCCGGGGGCGGCGAGGCCGATGGCGCCCACCTCGTGCTCGGACGCGAGCTCCTGGCACGCCTCGATGACGCCGCGGTCGACGCTGCCCGAGTCGCGGGGGTCGGTGTCGCGCCGCGTCTTGGCGATGATGCGGCCGTCCTCGTCGACCACACCGGCGGCGATCTTCGTCCCGCCGATGTCCACACCGATGGCGTGCATGCTTCCCCGCTTCCGCGTCGTGGTTGTGCGTCCCGCACGAAGGCGCACGGCCGCCGGGCGTCCCGGGTGCTGCCGCACCGGTGCGGCGGCAGCGCGCGCGTGCGAGCCCACGCTAGCGTGCGCGCCCGGATTCCCTGAACGCGCTCCCACGCCGCCCCGGGGCCGCGCACCGTCCCCGGACGGGTGGCGGCACGGCGAGCGCCCTGCATGTGGGACCAAAGTCCCTTATGCTGCGGGCACCTTCCGACCTCTGACGATGGAGCCAGAACCATGGAGGAGTTCAGCACACCCCTGCTCGTCGACGCGGGGCCCCGCGAGAACCTGCTCGACCTGCTGGCCGCCCGCGTCGCCGAGACCGGCGACGGTCCCCTCATCGAGTACAAGACGCCCGGGACCGGTACCACCTGGCACACGGTGAGCGCCCGCGAGTTCGACCGGCAGGTCCGGGACGTCGCCCGCGGCTTCGTCGCCCGCGGCATCGCACCCGGCGACCGCGTCGGCATCATGTCCCGCACCCGCTACGAGTGGACGCTGCTCGACTGGGCCCTGTGGAGCGCCGGCGCGGTGCCCGTCCCCGTCTACGAGACCTCGTCCGCCGAGCAGGTCCACTGGATCCTCACCGACGCGGCCGTGACGCTGCTCGTCGTCGAGACCGCCGAGCACGCCGCCACCGTCGCCGAGGTCCGCCCCGAGGCCCCCCTGCTGCAGGACGTCCTCGTCCTCGACGACGGGGCCGTCGACCGCCTCGTCGCCGATGGCCGCGACGTGCCCGACGCCGAGATCGACCGCCGGCGCCGCGTCGCCGGCCGGGACGACCTCGCCACGCTGATCTACACCTCCGGCACCACCGGCCGCCCCAAGGGCGTCGAGCTCACGCACGGCAACTTCTCCGTGCTCGCGCGCAACGCCGTCCAGGGGCTGCACGAGGTCGTCGCGACTCCCGGCTCCCGGACGCTGCTGTTCATGCCGCTCGCGCACGTGTTCGCACGCTTCGTCGAGGTGCTCTGCATGCCCGCGGGCTCCGTCCTCGGCCACACGCCCGACACCAAGCAGCTCCTGCAGGACCTCGGCGAGTTCCGGCCGACGTTCATCCTCTCGGTGCCGCGCGTGTTCGAGAAGGTCTACAACTCCGCCGAGCAGAAGGCCGCCGCCGGCGGGAAGCTGAAGATCTTCCAGTGGGCCGCGCGCACCGCGATCGCCTACTCGCGCGCGCTCGACGACGGCCGGCCCGGGATCGCGCTGCGGGTGCAGCACGCCGTCGCCGACCGGCTCGTGTTCCACAAGCTCCGCGACGCCATGGGCGGCCAGGTCGAGTGGGCGATCTCCGGAGGGGCTCCGCTCGGCGAGCGGCTCGGGCACTTCTTCCGCGGCATCGGCGTCCGCGTGCTCGAGGGGTACGGCCTGACCGAGACCACCGCCCCGGCCACCGTCAACCTGCCGGGCAAGACGCGCATCGGCACGGTCGGGCCGCCGCTGCCCGGCACGTCCGTCCGGATCGCCGCGGACGGCGAGGTCGAGGTGCGCGGGCCGCAGATCTTCACGCGGTACCACGGCAACCCCGTCGCCACCGCCGAGGCGTTCGACGACGGCTGGTTCCGCACCGGCGACCTCGGCTCCCTGGACGCCGACGGCTACCTCAGCATCACCGGCCGCAAGAAGGAGATCATCGTCACCGCGGGCGGCAAGAACGTCGCCCCGGCGCTGCTCGAGGACCGCCTGCGCGCCCACCCGCTCATCAGTCAGGTGGTCGTGGTCGGGGACGGCCGGCCGTTCATCGGTGCGCTCGTCACCCTCGACGCCGAGGGGCTGCCGGGCTGGTGCTCGGCGCACGGCCGCGAGCCGATGTCCGTCGCGCAGGCCATGCACGACCACGAGGTGCTCGCGTCCGTCGACCAGGCCGTCGAGCGCGCCAACCGGGCCGTCTCGCGCGCCGAGTCGATCCGCCGCTACCGCATCCTCGAGCGCGACCTCACCATCGCGAGCGGGCACCTCACGCCGAAGCTGAGCGTGCGGCGCACCCACGTCCTGAAGGACTTCGCGACGGACGTCGAGGCGATCTACGCCGCCGAGCCCGGGCGCTGAGGCGGGGTCGCCGGCGGTCGCGGGACCCCGCTGCGGGGCCCGGTCGCGCGGCCCGGTCGCGGGACCCGGTCGCGGGGCCCGGTCGCGGGGCCCGGTCGCGGCCGGGTCGCGGCCGGGTCGGCGCGCGTGGGCTATCGGTGCCCGGCGCTCGGGTGCCCGGCGGGTAGGAGGTCGGTGCCGGGGCGCCGGAACGCGCCGGACCGTCCTGGGCGCGCCGACGTCAGACGCGCCCGAGCCGCGCGAGCAGGGTCGCCGACGGCAGGACCCGGGCGCCGGCCGCCTCGAGGTCGGCGCCCAGCGCCCGGTCGGACGTCACCGCCACGACCACCCTGCCTGTCGGCTCCGCACGCACGAGCCGCCGGATGAGGTCGTCGGCGATCTCCCCCTGCGAGAACAGCACCCGCACCCCGCGCGGTCCGCTCGGGGCCCGGTCGTGCGGCCCGGGCTCGCGCCCGTCGAAGCAGCACGTCACCTCCGCGCCCGTCCGTCCGGCGAGGTTCGCGAGCCGCTCGGTGAGACGGCGGCGCTGCTCGGCGAGCGGGACGTCGGGCCAGGCGAGCTTCGAGACGTTGTAGCCGTCGACCACCAGGTGGGCCCGCGGCATGGCGAGCAGCTCGTCCAGCAGCGCCGGGTCGTCCGCACCCCGCCCCCTCGACGTCGCACGTCCGGCTGGACCGGGCACGGCCGCCGGGGCCACCAGGTCGGCCGGCATCGCACCCGCCGGGGGCAGCGCGAGCTCCTCCCGCAGCGCCGACCCCGCCTCCACCAGCGTGTCCAGCAGCAGCCGCACCCGCACCTCCGCGAGGTCCCGCAGCACCGCGGCGTCCTCCCGGGCGGCCCGCACCAGCTCCTCCGCGCGCCGCCGTTCCTCGTCGGCCCGCGCCCGGAGCGCCGCGGCCTCGGCGTGCACCCGCTCGGCGGCGGCGCCGACCTCCGCCGCCCGCTCGGCGGCCCGCCGCGCCTCGGCCCTCGCGCGGTCCGCGTCCGACCGGAGCCGTCGCAGCTCCTTGCGCAGCGCGACCAGCTCGGCCTCCGCCGCGTCCGCCCGCTCCTGCTCGGCCGCCAGCCGCGCGGCGATCCGGTGCACGTCGTCGGGCCGCACGGCCACCGCGGAGCCCGAGCCCCCGCGGGAGGCCGAGCCCAGGCGGGCACCGGAGCCCTGCGGGCGGCCGGAGCCCTGAGGAGAACCCGAGCCCTGGGCGGGGCCCGTGCCCTGCCCTCGCGACCCTCCCGCGCCGGCTGCGCTCGGATCCTCCTCGCCCGAGCCCGCGGGCCAGGCCTCCGGCGCCGCGGCCGCGCGCACCACGTCCTGCCATCCCGGCGGGCGCAGCAGCACGGCGCCCACGGCCAGCGTCACCGGGTCCGGCG
>NZ_JBCLVN010000051.1:0-21422 GCF_039548315.1 Cellulomonas olei | reverse complement strand
CGTCCTGCCATCCCGGCGGGCGCAGCAGCACGGCGCCCACGGCCAGCGTCACCGGGTCCGGCGCGGAGGGCCGCGTGCCGGCATCCGGGTCCAGCACGGAGGGCCGCGTGCCGGCATCCAGGTCCGGCACGGAGGACGGCGTGCCGGCATCCAGGTCCGGCACGGAGGGCCGCGTGCCGGCATCCGGATCCAGCACGGAGGACGGCGTGCCGGCATCCAGGTCCGCGACAGGTGCGCCCGGCCCGGCGGGCTGCGACGGCGACGGCGAGGGCCGTGGCGACGGCTCGCGACCCGCGGCGAGCAGGTCGGCCGCCTCGTCGGGGTGCGCGTGCGACCAGGCCCGCGCGACCCGTGCCCGGAACGCGTCGTCACCCTCGACCGCGCGCCACAACGGGCCGGCGCCCGCGTCGGCCCGTCGGCGGGGAGCGAAACGGCGGACCGCGGCGAGCGCGGACGGCACGGTGGCCGGCTCCAGCGCACCGAGCACCTCGGCCGCGAGCCCCACCACGGCGGCCCGGACGGCAGGGGGCACGACGACGGACATGCTCGTCACCCTACGGGCCCGCGCGGCCGGGGCGACACGCCGTGCACGCCACGACACACCGACCGTCGTCCCCAGGCGGACCGCCCGGGCAGGGCGCTTGTCGGAGGTCGTCGGTAGCGTGTTCTCATGGCACCTGACCTGCGCGAACACCTCCACGAGCCGCTCCTCGCAGGCGACTCCTGGGGGCTGCGCGCCGGGTCGGCGCTGCCGGTGTACGACGCCCGGGGCCGCCGTCGCGAACCGCGCGAGGCGGCCGTGGCCGGCGGACCGCGCGACCCGCGACCGGGAGGAGCAGGTGGCCACCGGGGGCCCCTCGCGTCGAGCCCCTGCGGCGGGGGCGCCGGCGCCACGACGGGCGCCCGTCATCTCGCCCCGCGTCGCGCCGACTCCCCCGGAGACCACGGCACCACCGGCGACCGCGACACCACGGGTGGCCGCGACACCACCGGCGGCCGCGACACCACGGGTGGCCGCTCCACCACCGACACTCTCGAGGCCGTCGGCACCGACGCCGTCGTGCCGCAGGAGCCGGTGCACCTCGCGGCCAGGCGGGAGCGCACCCGGCTCCTGGGCGAGATCGAGACCGTCGCGCAGGCCGCACCCGACCAGTCGCTCGCGGCGTGGCTCGACGACCTCGACCCGTCGACCGTCCCCGTCGAGATCCTCGTCGAGGCGGTCGCCGCATCCGCACGCCTCGAGGCCGCGGCGCACGCGCGCACGCTGAGCCTCGCTGCGGCGCTGGCGCGGCGCCCCGAGATGGAGCCGGCCTGGAACGACGACGTCGGTCCCCTGCCGCGCCACCGCTCCGTCGCCGCGGACGAGCTGTCGATGCGCCTCGGCGTCTCCCGTGTCGTGGCGAACCGGCTGGTGCGCGAGGGCCAGGTCCTGGACCTCGTGCTGCCCGCGACCGGTGCCGCGCTCGCTGCTGGCGATCTCGACGCCGCGAAGGTGTCCGTCCTCGTGCAGCGCCTGGGGAACCTGGACCTGCGCGTCGCGGAGGCCGTCGAGGACCTCGTCCTGCCCGAGGCCCCGGAGCGGTCGACCGCGCAGGTGCGGCTCGACGTCGAGCGCGCGCTGCGCGAGGTCGACCCCGACGGAGCAGCAGCTCGGCACGAGCTCGCCCGGACGGGGCGCCGGGTGTCCCGCCCCCGCCCCGAGCCCGACGGGATGGCGTCGATGTGGCTCGTCCTGGCGGCCGAGGACGCCGCCCGGGTGGACGGCGTCCTCGAGCACACCGCACGAGCCGCCCGGGTCCACGGCGACCCGCGCACCCTCGAGCAGCTGCGCGCGGACGGACTGCGCGACCTGGTGGTCGGTGACGTCCCGGCGTCGGACAGCCAGGACAGCGTGCTGCCCGATGGCGACGGCACGGCTGCCGGGAGCGACGCGGAGCGGGTGCGGCCGGGCTCCTCCGGCGCCACGTCGGCGCAGGGCTCGGCCCCGGGTGCCCCTCGTGCCACGGGCGGCTGCGCCTGCGGCGGACGGGGCGCAGGCCGGGCCGGCGCTCAGATCCGGGTGACCGTGGCCGCCTCGACGCTCCTCGGCCTGGACGACCGGCCCGGCGAGCTCGCCGGCTACGGGCCGCTCGACGCCGTGACGGCGCGGGCGCTCGCTGCGGGCGGCACCTGGCGCCGCATCGTCACCGACCCGCTCTCCGGCGCCGTGCTGGACGTCGGTCGCACCCGCTACCGACCACCGGCAGCCCTCGACGAGCACGTCCGCACCCGCGACCGTCACTGCGCGGCGCCCGGTTGCACGGTGTCGGCAGCCGACGCCGACCTCGACCACACCCTCGAGTTCCACGGCGTGCCCTCCGGGGCCGGTCACGCTCGGGCGTCGGACGTGACGGCCCTGGGAGAGCGAGCGCGCGGTGCGCAGCCGCTCGGCACGACGTCCGACGCCAACCTCGGGGTGCTGTGCCGCCGGCACCACCGCCTCAAGACCGACGGGGGCTTCCGCCTGCGCCAGCTCCGGCCCGGTGTCTACGAGTGGGTCACCCCGGCGGGCCACCGCTACCTCACACGCCCGGGCGGGGACGCCGTGGTCGACGTGTCCGCGAGTCCGCCGTCCCAGGTCGACGCGCTGGCCGAGCTGCCTCCGCCGTTCTAGCCCGCGGCCCGTGTCGCCGGTGTGTCGGACCCCGCCGATAGCGTCCCCGTCATGGTGTTCCGCTCCCCCGTGCCCCCGCGTGAGGACCTCACGCGGCAGCCCGTGGGCCGGCCGGTGCAGGTCACGCTGGACGACATCGGCACCCCGCTGTCGGACGTGACGTTCGTCGTCGTCGACCTCGAGACGACCGGCGCCGCACCCGGGGCGTCCGCCATCACGGAGGTCGGCGCGGTCAAGGTGCGCGGGGGCGAGGTGCTCGGTGAGTTCCAGACGCTCGTCGACCCGGGCGGCCCGGTGCCGGCCCAGATCCAGGTCCTCACGGGCATCACGACCGCGATGGTCGTCGGCGCACCGCGCATCGGGTCGGTGCTGCCGTCGTTCCTCGAGTTCGCGCGGGGTGCCGTCCTGGTCGCGCACAACGCGCCGTTCGACGTGGGCTTCCTCAAGGCGGCCGCGGCCGAGACGGGCCACGCCTGGCCGGGCTTCCCGGTCGTCGACACCGTCAGGCTCGCCCGTCGTGTCGTGACCCGCGACGAGGCCCCGAACCACAAGCTGTCCACGCTGGCCGCCCTGTTCCACGCGACGACGACACCCGAGCACCGGGCGCTGGCCGACGCCCGGGCCACGGTCGACGTGCTCCACGCCCTGCTGAGCCGCCTCGCGCCGCTCGGCATCACGCACCTCGAGGACCTGGCGACGGCGGGCGACGCGGTGCCGTCGGACATCCGGCGCAAGCGGCACCTCGCCGACGGGCTGCCGGACGCGCCGGGCGTCTACCTGTTCCGGGGACCACGCGACGAGGTGCTCTACGTCGGCACCTCGACCTCGCTGCGGTCGCGCGTCCGGTCGTACTTCACGGCGGCCGAGAAGCGCTCGCGGATGCGGGAGATGGTGCGCATCGCCGAGTCGGTCACGCCCGTCGTGTGCGCGACGCCGCTGGAGGCCCAGGTGCGCGAGCTCCGCCTGATCGCGGAGCACGACCCGCGCTACAACCGGCGTTCCCGGGCGCCGGAGCGCATGCCCTGGATCCGGCTCACGGACGAGCCGTTCCCGCGCCTGTCGGTCGTCCGGGAGGTCCGCCCGGGCGCGACCCACATCGGCCCGTTCTCCTCGCGCTCGGCGGCGCAGTCCGCGGTCGAGGCCCTGCACGACGCCTTCGCGATCCGGCGCTGCACGTCGCGTCTCCCCGCCGTGCCGGCGCCGGGCGCCACGGCGTGCCACCTCGCGGAGATCGGCCGCTGCCCGGCTCCGTGCGTCCGGCCCGAGGCCGCGGCCGAGCACGCGGCCACCGTCGACCGGGTGCGGGAGGCCATGACCGCGGACCCCGCGGGGGTGGTGGACGCGCACGCCGGCCGGATCGCGGGGCTCGCCCGGCAGGAGCGGTACGAGGAGGCGGCCACGGTCCGCGACCGCCTCGCGGCGTTCCTCCGGGGCTCGGCGCGTGCGCAGCGCCTGGCGCCCCTGTCGGCGTGCGCCGAGCTCGTCGCAGCCCGGCGGACGGACGCCGGCGGCTGGGAGCTCGTCCTCGTCCGGCACGGCCGGCTCGCCGGGACGGCGCTCGTGCCGCCCCGCACGGATCCCACGCCGGCCATCGAGTCGCTGCGCGCCAGCGGGGAGCACGTCGACCCTCCGGTCCCCCCGGCGCCGGCGGGACACCCGGAGGAGGCCGACCTCGTGCTCGGGTGGCTCGGGCGTCCCGGCGTGAGGATCGTCTCGGTCAGCACCCCGTGGTCGTACCCGGTGCGCTCCGCCCAGGCCCGCACCGACCCCGCGGCGGCCGTCGGCACCACGTGGCTGGAGGATGCCGAGGCGGAGGCGCGGGCCGAGCGCGACGCGCAGTTCGAGCGCGACGCCGCAACGCCGCTCCCAGCGCCGCACGACGTCCGCCCGCCTGCCGCCGCTGCCCCCGACCCGGCGCCCGCCGCCGACCCGGGCGCAGCGCCCGGCGAGGCGTCCGCCCCCGGCCACCCGTCGGCCCCGGCCCTCGTGCCGCCTCCTGGCACGGACGCGCGGCGTGCGGCGCGGGACGACCCCGCGGGGGCCGCCGGCGCGGCATGATGGCGTCATGCTGACCGCCATCGTGCACATCGACACCGACGCCGCGCGCATCCCCGAGGCCGCCGCGGCGATCGCCGAGATCCCCGGGGTGAGCGAGGTCTACTCGGTCACCGGCGGGGTCGACCTCATCGCGATGGTGCGCGTCCGGGAGCACGAGGAGCTGGCGGACATCATCGCGGACCGCGTCAGCAAGGTCCCGGGCGTCGTGCGGACGCAGACGTTCATCGCGTTCCGGACGTACTCGCAGCACGACCTCGAGCAGGCGTTCGCCCTGGGCATCGAGGGCTGACGGCGGCCTCAGCTCGCCGCGCTCCAGCGCCTCAGCTCGCCGCGCTCCAGCGCGCCAGGACCTCGGCGGCCGCCCCGGAGTCGACCGCCCGCGCGGCGTGCTCGAGGCCGCTGCGCAGCCGGTCCACGAGGCCACCGCCCTCCGCGCCCGTCCCGGGCAGGGAACCGTCGGCGACGAGGGCCGCGGCGGCGTTGAGCAGCACGGTCTCCCGGGACGCGACGTGCTCCCCGGCGAGGACGGCCCGCGCGACACCGGCGTTGAAGGCCGCGTCGGCGCCCCGCAGGTCGGCCACGGTCAGCGGCGTGAGACCGAGGTCCGCGACGGGGTCGAGCACGTGCTCGGTGACGGCACCGCCGGTGACGTGCCAGACGTGGGCCGTCCCGGTCGGCGCCAGCTCGTCGAGGCCGTCGTCCCCCCGGAACACCAGCGCCTCGGTGCCGCGCCGCGCGAGCACGCCGGCCACGAGCCCGGCCATGCGGGGGTCGGCGACGCCGATCGCTGCGGCGGCCGGCTGCGCCGGGTTGGTGAGCGGGCCCAGGAAGTTGAAGACGGTGCCGATGCCGAGCTCGCGGCGCGCGACCGCCACGTGCCGCATGGCGGGGTGGAACGTCAGGGCGAAGCAGAACGTGATGCCGACCTCGGACGCGAGACCGGCGACACGCTCGGGCGTCTGGTCGAGCCGGATGCCGAGCGCCTCGAGCACGTCCGCGGAGCCGGACGACGAGGACGCGGCCCGGTTGCCGTGCTTGACGACCCGGACGCCGGTCCCGGCGACGACCAGCGACGCCATCGTCGAGACGTTGACGGTGTGCGCGCGGTCCCCGCCGGTGCCGACGATGTCCACGGAGCGCCCGGGCACCTCGAAGCGCAGGGCGTGGGCGAGCATCGTGTCGGCGAGCGCCGTCAGCTCGGCGACGGTCTCGCCCTTGGCGCGCAGCCCGACGAGGAACCCGGCGATCCGCGCCGGGGACGCCTCACCGGACATGATCTGGTCCATCGCCCAGGCGGTCTGCGCCTCCGTGAGGTCCTGCCGCGCGACGAGGGACGCCAGCAGGTCCGGCCAGGTCACCGCCGGCACGGGGCCCGCGCCCTGCGTCATGCCGCGGGGGCGCCGGTGAGCAGACCGGCGACGGCGCTCTGCAGCTCGACCGGGTCGAGCGGCTGGGAGACGACGGCGTCCGCGTCGGACCAGGCGGCGAGCCACGCGTCCTGCGGGCGGCCGGTGAGCACGAGCACGGGCGGGCAGCCGAACACCTCGTCCTTGACCTGGCGCGCGAGCGCCATGCCGCCGACCTTCGGGGCCTCGCCGTCGAAGACGAACAGGTCGTACCCGCCGGCCTCGGCCTGCTCGAGGGCGGCGGCGGGCGTCGCGACCTCGGTCCACTCGATGTCCGGCGCGCCCCGGCGCAGGCGCCGGCCGACGCCGAGCCGCACCTGGGCGCGGGTGTCGAGGTCGTCGCTGTAGAGGAGGATGCGCGGTCCGGCCTGCTCGGCGGAGGCGTCGGCAGTGAGGCGGTCAGCGGCCATGGTGGTCCTTCACTCGGTGCGGGGCGGGACGGGGGTCCCCGCCCTGCATCTTGGCACGCCGGGGTGCCGGTGGTCCGCAGGCGCCCGGATCCGCGGCGGACGGGCCGGAACGAGGTGACGATGTGACAGAAACCTCGGCCACGCCCTAGGACTTGGGACCCATGCGCTGCGGTTTTCGGCCATACTGACGTGCGTGACGACCGCAACGGCTGCCCCCACGTCCGCTCCCCGGGTGAGCGTCAACCGACCGAACCCGGTGTCGGTGGGCACCATCGTGTGGCTCGCGTCGGAGCTGATGTTCTTCGCGGGCCTGTTCGCGATGTACTTCACGCTGCGCGCCACGGTCCCCGAGGAGTGGGCCGTGCAGACGGAGAAGCTCAACGTCACGTTCGCGGCGGTGAACACGACGGTGCTGCTGCTGTCGTCCGTCACCTGCCAGATGGGCGTGTGGGCCGCGGAGCGGTTCCAGCCGGTGCGCTCCGGCTCGCTGCTGAACGTGCGCGGCTGGGGCATGAACGAGTGGATGACGCTCACCTACGTCATGGGTGCGTTCTTCATCGGCGGGCAGATCTTCGAGTACGCGGAGCTGGTGCACGAGGGCCTGACGATCTCGTCGAGCCCCTACGGCTCCGTCTTCTACCTGACGACCGGCTTCCACGGCCTCCACGTGGTCGGCGGCCTCATCGCGTTCCTGTTCCTCCTGGGCCGGTCCTTCACGGCGAAGCGGTTCGGCCACCACGAGGCGACGACCGCGATCGTCACGTCCTACTACTGGCACTTCGTCGACGTGGTCTGGATCGCGCTGTTCGCGACGATCTACCTGATCAAGTGACGACGACCCCCCGAGCCCCCCGCACGCCCGAGACGAGGATCCATCCGTGAAGGCACTCGCCGCCCGCAGGCACCACCGGTCCGCACCGGTCGTGCTGCTCCTGCTGGCGCTGCTGCTGACCGGTGCGGTGTACGCGATCGCCCAGCCCGCCAGCGCCGATGCGGCGCAGGCGACGGCCAGCGAGAGCGACATCGCCACCGGCCAGAAGCTGTTCCAGGCCAACTGCGCCACCTGCCACGGCCCGACCGCCGAGGGCCGTGAGGCCGTCGACGGCGGCGCCGGCGGCCCCTCCCTCATCGGCGTGGGCGCCGCCGCGGTCGACTTCCAGGTCGGCACCGGCCGCATGCCCGCCCAGATGAACGGCCAGCAGATCCAGGCCAAGCCCGCCCAGTTCACGCAGGACGACATCGACAAGCTCGCGGCGTACGTCGCCTCGCTGGGCGCCGGGCCCGCCGTGCCGACCGCCGAGCAGGTGGACCCGAGCCTCGGCGACGCGGCGAACGGCATGGCCCTGTTCCGCACGAACTGCGCCATGTGCCACAACGCGGTCGGCGCCGGCGGCGCGCTGTCCCAGGGCAAGTGGGCGCCCGCGCTCGACCAGACCACGCCCACGCACATCTACGAGGCGATGCTCACCGGCCCGCAGTCGATGCCGGTGTTCAACGACGCCAACATCACCCCGGACGAGAAGCGCGACATCATCGCGTACCTCGACGAGCAGCGTGACGGGTCGCCCGGCGGCCTCTCCCTCGGCTCGCTCGGTCCCGTCAGCGAGGGCCTGTGGGCCTGGGTGGTCGGCATCGGCCTGCTGATCGCCGCCTCGGTCTGGATCGGAGCCAAGTCCTCGTGAACTCACCCCACGACCCCTCGACCGACCTGACCACCCGGGACGGCTCCGCGCCGGTGCCCGAGCGGTTCGAGGACCCGGGCCTCGAGGCGCACCGCGCCCGTGTGGGCGACACCGACCCGAAGGCGAACAAGCGCGCCGAGCGGCAGGTCGTCGTCCTGTTCACCATCTCGATCCTCGGCACGATCGGCGCGATCGTCGCGTACGCGCTCGTCCCGCCGGGCGAGACGGTCGGCAGCATGCGGCTGTCCAACCTGCTGCTCGGGCTCGGGCTGTTCCTCGGCCTGGCCGGCATCGGGCTCGCGGCGGTCCACTGGGCCAAGTCCCTGATGAACGACCACGAGCGCGCCGAGGACCGCCACCCCACGGCGTCGTCCGCGGAGAACCGCATCAAGGCCGTCGAGGCCCTGCGCGAGGGCGCCAAGGACTCGTCGATCGGGCGCCGCGGCGTGCTCAAGGGCGCGATGGTGACCTCGCTCGCGCTGTTCCCGCTGTCGATCGCGGTGCCGCTGGTCGGCAACCTCGGCGGCGACTGGAACGTGGCGCGCTCGAAGCACACGATGTGGCGCCGCGGGACGCGGCTGACGATCGACCCGAGCGGCCGGCCCATCAAGGCGTCGGACGTGACCATCGGCTCCGTGTTCCACGTCATCCCCCAGGGCCTCGAGGAGGCGGAGCACCCGCTGAACGAGAAGGCCAAGGCGGTCGTGCTGATGATCCGCATGGACCCGCGCGACATCCGCTCCGAGCAGGGCGAGGGCTGGTCGTACGACGGCATCGTGGCGTTCTCCAAGATCTGCACCCACGTCGGGTGCCCGGTCGCCCTCTACGAGCAGCAGACGCACCACATCCTGTGCCCGTGCCACCAGTCGACCTTCGACGCCGCGGACGGCGCCAAGGTCGTGTTCGGCCCGGCGAAGCGCCCGCTGCCCCAGCTGCCGATCACGGTCGACGACGAGGGCTACCTCGTCGCGCAGGACGGCTTCAACGAACCCATCGGCCCGTCGTTCTGGGAGCGCCTGACATGAGCACCGTCGACTCCCCGCCGCAGGCGTCGGCACCGCCGACCGCGGGCGCCCGCGCCGCCGCGGCGACCGCCGACTACCTGGACCAGCGGACCGGCATCGGCACCGCGGTCAAGGAGTTCGCGCGCAAGATCTTCCCCGACCACTGGTCGTTCCTGCTGGGCGAGATCGCGCTCTACTCCTTCGTCGTGCTCCTCATCTCGGGCACGTTCCTCACGATGTTCTTCGTGCCCTCCATGAACGAGGTGCACTACCACGGCCCGTGGGCCGCGATGGACGGCGTGCAGATGTCCGAGGCGTTCGCCTCCACGCTGCGGCTGTCGTTCGAGGTCCGCGGCGGGCTGCTGATGCGGCAGATCCACCACTGGGCCGCGCTGATCTTCATGGCCGCGATCGTCACGCACATGATGCGCGTGTTCTTCACGGGCGCGTTCCGCAAGCCGCGTGAGCTCAACTGGGTCGTCGGCTTCACGCTGATGATCCTGGGCCTGCTCGCCGGGTTCTCCGGCTACTCGCTGCCCGACGACGTGCTGTCCGGCAACGGCCTGCGGATCGCGGACGGCGTGGCCCGCGCGATCCCGATCCTCGGCTCGTACATCTCGTTCGCGCTGTTCGGCGGCGAGTTCCCGGGTACCGACCTGATCCCGCGCCTGTTCACCGTGCACGTGCTGCTGGTGCCGGCGCTGATCCTCGCCCTCATCGGCCTGCACCTGCTGTTCGTCGTGCTGCACAAGCACACGCAGTACCCGGGTTCGGGCCGCACCGACAAGAACGTCGTCGGCTACCCGCTGTTCCCGGTGTACGTGGCGAAGGCCGGCGGGTTCTTCTTCGTCGTGTTCTCGGTCATCGCGCTGATGGCCGCCACGATGACGATCAACCCCGTCTGGAACTACGGGCCGTTCGACCCGGGCGTCGTGTCCGCCGGCGCGCAGCCCGACTGGTACATGCTCTTCCTCGAGGGCGGCCTGCGCCTCATGCCGGGCTGGGAGTTCGTCATCGGGCAGTACACGGTCTCGATGAACATCCTGGTGCCGGGCGTGGTGATCCCCGGCCTGCTGTTCACGACGCTGGCCCTGTGGCCGTTCATCGAGTCGTTCGCCACCGGTGACAAGCGCGAGCACCACGTGCTCGACCGCCCGCGCAACGCCCCGTTCCGCACCGCGTTCGGCGTCTCGTTCCTCACGGCGTTCTTCATCCTGATCCTCGCCGGTTCGAACGACCTCATCGCGACGCACTTCCACCTGTCGATCAACGACATCACGTGGACGTTCCGGGTGCTGATCTTCGTGGCCCCCGCGATCGCGTTCTGGCTGACCAAGCGGATCTGCCTCGCGCTGCAGCGCAAGGACCGCGAGGTCGTGCTCCACGGGCACGAGACCGGGCGCATCGTCCGGTTCGCGTCCGGCGAGTACATCGAGGTGCACAAGCCCCTCGACGCGCGCGAGCGGTGGCTGCGCGTGCAGCACGAGCCGCGCCGGCCCGTCGAGATCGAGCCGGCGGAGGACTCCCGCGGCGTCCGGCGCAAGGGTTACCGCAAGGACCTGCTGCGCCAGCGCCTCTCGCGCGTGTTCTACGAGGACCGCGTCGAGCCGGTCACGCCGGCGGAGCTCGCGGCGGCGCAGTCGCACGGCGGGCACGACGCCCTGCCGGCGGCGCACGACGACGAGCACCGGGCGGTCGGTGCCGGCAGCGGTGCCCGTCAGCTCGCGTCGGAGCCCGAGGACACCGAGGGCACGGGCGGCGGCGCGCACCGCTGAGACCCGCAGCAGCGACGGCAGGGCCGGTCGTGCGTCACGTCGACGCGCGGCCGGCCCTGCCGCCGTCGAGGGCACGGCGACCACCGCGTCGCACGGCCGTGACCTGGGGAATCATCCGCGCGCGCCGCTCGTTGCACCGGAGGGAGCGGGCGGTCCCCGGACCGGTCCCGCCCCACCGTCCCCCGGGCCGCCCACCGCGGGACGTGGTACGACAGAGGCAGGTGCGCGCAGCCCCCGCGGCCGCACGCCCCTGCTGCCAGAACGCCGTCGCGGCACCAAGCGCCGCGACCCGAGCAGGAAGAGGCACTGATGGCTGACTACACCCTTCCGGACCTGCCCTACGACTACGCGGCGCTGGAGCCGCACATCTCCGGCCGCATCATGGAGCTGCACCACGACAAGCACCACGCGACGTACGTGGCCGGCGCCAACACCGCGCTGGAGAAGCTCGCGGCAGCCCGGGAGTCCGGCGACTTCGGCGCGATCGCGGGCCTCGAGAAGGCGCTGGCGTTCAACCTGGGCGGCCACGTGAACCACTCGGTGTTCTGGCAGAACCTCTCCCCCGAGGGCGGCGACAAGCCGGTCGGCGAGCTCGCCGCGGCGATCGACGAGTTCTTCGGCTCGTTCGACAAGTTCCAGGCGCACTTCACCAACAACGCCACGACCATCATGGGCTCCGGCTGGTCGATCCTCGCGTGGGACTCCATCGGGCAGAAGCTCGTCATCGTGCAGCTCTACGACCAGCAGGGCAACATCCCGCTCGGCCTCGTGCCGATCGTCGTGCTCGACATGTGGGAGCACGCGTTCTACCTCGACTACGTCAACGTCAAGGCGGACTACGTCAAGGCGTGGTGGAACATCGTCAGCTGGGCGGACGCCGGCGAGCGCTTCACGCGCGCGCGCACGCAGACCTCGGGGCTCATCGTCCCGGCGCTCTGACACCGCACCCGCTCGGCCCGAGGGCCGGTCACCCCGCAGGGTGGCCGGCCCTCGGCGCGTCCGCAGCGTGAGACGCCTGCCACCAGGACATCACGGGACGAAGGCGGACGACTCGCCGGGCTCCAGCGCCGCTACCCGGGCGTGTCGCGCGACCTCGCGTTGACCCCGCTCCCGTGCCCGGACCAGCATCGACGGACCGGTCCACGGGGACCGCCCGGTGTCTCAGCCGCACCGATGCCGGCCTGCTTCACGACGAAGGAGCACGCCATGAGCACCACCCTCGCCCGCCGCCGCACGACCGCCCGGCTCGCCGCCCTCGCGCTCGCCCTCGGGGCGTTCGGCGTCGTCGACGCCGCAGCCGGCGCCCCGGACGCGTCGGCCGCCGGCTGCAGCTACAGCAACCTGAGCTCGACGAAGGTGAAGAACGTCAACTGCACCCGCGGCGCGTACGGGTACAAGAAGTCCGCGACGGCGACGACCGGCACCCAGGTCGGTTCCTGGGTGGGCGCGGGAGGCTGGTCGTACAACCCGAACCAGATCTGCTACCAGTACGCCACGATGGTCTTCGGCTGATGGTCGAGCGCCACCGGACGGCGGGCTCGCCGCGGCTGGGTGCCGCGGCGGGCCTCGCCGCCGGAGCCCTCCTGCTCGGCGCGTGCACCGGCGCACCCGGCCCCGGCCAGGGCGCGGGCGACTTCTCGGGGCCGTGGGCCGAGGAGCTCGCGTACTACGACTCCGTCACCGACTCCGAGTTCGCACACCGCGCCTTCGCGGACAGCGTGCTCACCGACTCGGAGGTCCAGGAGGGGCGCGCGCTCATCGCCCAGTGCTACGTCGACCACGGCTCCGAGGTGGAGTACGACGCCTACGGCCGCTCGACGGTCACGGTCGTGACAGGGTCGGAGGACCCGATGGAGGTCATGGGGACCTGCGAGTTCGCCGATGGCGGCGTCGCTGTGCTGCACGACCAGATCCGCCTGAACCCCGACAACCTCGACGCGTTCACGATCCAGGCCGCGTGCATGGTGGAGCACGGCATCGTGGAGCCCGGGTTCACGGCCCGCGACCTGGAGAACACGTACGAGGAAGGTGCGGCGACGCCCTGGGAGCCGGCGGACCAGGAGACGGCGACCGCCTGCCAGCTCGACCCGCTCGGGCTGGCCTCCGACGCCGGCACGACCGGGTCGACCGGCTCGTCCGGATCGGCGACCCCCTGATGCGTGCAGGTTCCGCGTCCGTGCTGACGCTGGCCCTGCTCACCGCGTCGGCGGCGGGGCTCGCGGTGGGGACGTGGCTCGCGGCCCCCGGGACGCCCGAGGCCCTGGCGGCGGGTGCGCCGATCACGGAGGTCCCGGTGACGACCCGTGAGTTCGCCGACCCGCGCAACCTCGCCCTGCGCGTGTCCCCCGGGGAGGCGCGCGAGGTCACGGTCCGCGTCGACGGCTACCTCACGCGGTCGACGTGCAAGCCGGGCGGCTCGCTCGACAGCGGCACCTCGACGTTCGCCCTGGACGGCGCCGGCCTGCTGAACCTGCACACGTCGGAGCCGCTGTGGCGGACGCTCGCCACCGGTGACCGCGGCACCGACGTGGCCGCCCTGCACGAGGCGCTGCGCGGGCTGGGGCACGACGCACCCGACGGCGACCGCGTGACGGCCGGGACGCTCCGGGCGTACCGGGACGCTGCCGTCGCCGCCGGCCTCCCGGCCCCGGCCTGGGGTCAGCCGGTGGACCACACGCGTGTCGCGTGGCTGCCGGCGCCGTCCGTCGTGGTCAGCCGGTGCGTGGCGGCGACGGGTTCGGACGTCGCCGCCGGGGACGTGCTGGCCGAGCTCCCGGCGGCGATCTCCGCCGCGGCGCTCGTGAGCCTGCCTGCGGACGCCGTGCCGGGCGAGCGCGCGCTCACGGTGGACGACCAGCAGGTGCCGGTGGACGCCGAGGGCCGCGTGGCCGACGGGGCCGCGCTCCAGGCGATCGCCGGCTCCCGCACCTACACGGAGGCGGCCGCAGCGGCCGAGGCCGGCGCCGACGTCACCCTGACCGTGCCGTGGTCCCTCGTGACGTCGCTCGAGGTCGGGATCGTGCCGCCGGCGTCCGTGCAGGACGCGGAGTCGGGGACGGCCTGCGTGCGCGACGCCACGGGCACCCCGGTGGCCGTGCGCGTCGTCGGGTCGGAGCTCGGTCAGACGTACGTCACTCCGGCGGACGAGGCCGTCCTGCCCGCCGCGGTGCGGACGGACCCCGCCCCGGGGTGCCGGGGGTGAGGGCATGAAGGTGGTGCTCGACGGGCTGGGCCACCGGTTCCCCGGCCAGCCGTTCCTCTTCCGCGGGCTGTCCGCGACGCTCCTCCCCGACCGCGTGTACGCCCTGGTCGGGCCGTCCGGGTCGGGCAAGAGCACGTTGCTCTCGCTGCTCGCCGGGTGGCTCCACCCGTCCGAGGGGACCGTCGACCGGCACGGTGTGGCACGGGTGGGCTGGGTGTTCCAGAACCCCCACGGCGTCGCGCGCCGCACCGCGCTCGACCACGTGGTGCTGCCGCTGCTCACGCAGGGGCACACGCGGCGCGAGGCCGAGGACCGGGCGCGGACGCTGCTCGCGGGGTTCGGCCTCGAGGAGGTCGCGGACCGGGAGTTCGCCGCGCTCTCGGGCGGTGAGGCGCAGCGGCTCGTGCTCGCCCGCGGCATCGCCGCCCGGCCCGAGCTGTTCCTCGTCGACGAGCCGACCGCCCAGCTCGACGCGCGGACCGCGGCGCAGGTCAGCAGCACCCTCGGCGGCCTCGCCCGGGAGGGGACCGTCGTGGTGGTCGCGACGCACGACGCCCAGACCCGCGCGGCGTGCACCGACACCCTCGACCTCACGGCCTGTGCCGACCTCACCACCCACGCCGTCCGCGGGGTCGACCCGGTCCGCGGGGTCGGCGCGTGAGGTGGGTCGTCGGCGAGGCGTGGCGGGACGTGCGGTCGGGCACCGCGCACGCGCTCCGCTCCACGCTGGCGCTCGCGCTGCTGGTCGGCTCCGCCGCGGTGGTCGACGTCGCCGGGGTGGAGGCCCTGCTCGTCCGCGGCGCCGAGTTCCGCGACGCCGGGGCGTCCGTGCTGACCGTCGAGGCACCCGGGGCGATCGACGGCGGCACCTGCGACGCCCTCGCCCGGCTTCCCGGGGTGCGTGCCGCCGGAGCCCTGCGCCAGGCCGCCGAGCCCCTCGCGCCCGCGACCCTCCCGCGCGGACCCGTCGCCGCGTACCTCGTCTCCCCCGGCGCTCCCGCACTGCTCCGCGCCGACGACTCCGGGTCCGCCGGCGTGCTGCTCGCGTCCGACGCCGCCGCCGCACTGGGTGTCGGGACCGGCGACCGGCTCGTCCTCGACGGCACGCCCACGACGGTGCGCGGCACCTACGTCTGGCCGGACGACGGCCGACGCTCCGGGTACGCGTACGCCGCCCTGCTGCCGGCGACCCGGGCCGACCCGTACGACGCGTGCTGGGTCGACGCGTACCCCGCGCCAGCGGGCCTGGCAGCCCTCGCCCGGCTCGCCGTGCTCCCCGCCGGCGACGAGCAGGCCGCGCCGGTGGTCGTCTCGCAGCTCAACACCACGCTGGGCACGACGTTCGACGGGGTCCAGGCGCACGCCGGCAGGGCCACCCGGCACGCGGTGTGGCTGTCCGTCGCCGGCGGGGCGCTGCTGGGGTTCGCGGGAGTCCGGGCCCGTCGGCTCGAGCTCGCGGCGGCACGGCACGTCGGCGTCACCGCACCCGCCCAGCACCTCCTGCTGCTGCTGGAGGGCCTCGCGTCCGTGCTCCCGGCCGGGGTCCTGGTGGCCGCGGCGGTCGCGGTGCAGGTCGTCACCGGCACCGGCGAGGACCCCGCGGCGCTCGTCCGCACCGCCGTCCACGTCGCCGCTCCCGGCCTCGCCGCGGCGCTCCTCGGCGCGCAGGTCGCCGCGGCGCTCACACGGGAGTCGCACCTGTTCCGGTACTTCCGCACCCGGTGACGCGTCGGTCTCCGCCGTGGCAGCGCGCGGCGGGACCTGCGGACCGCACCGGCGGCAGCACGGCTTCCGGCAGGTGCCGCGGTGCCACGCGCGGCACGCGCGGCACACGCGCCACGGGCCGGGCTCCCCGCGTGGGGTGCCCGGCCCGTGGTCCGTGCGGTGCGTGAGCGCTCAGTGCGCGTGCTGACCGCGGGAGAACTCGAAGATCCACCCGACGAGGCCGATCACCCCGAGGGCCGCCCCGACGTACAGCAGCCACCAGCCGACGGCCATCCCGAGGAACGCCACCGCGCCGGCCGCCGCCACCGTGATCGGCCACCAGCTCCAGGGGCTGAACACGCCCTGGTCGCCGGCGCCTTCCGCGACGAGCGCCTCCGGGTCGTCCTCGGGGCGGGCGTCGATGCGGCGGGACACCAGCAGCAGGTAGCCGCCGATCATGCCGACGAGGCCCCCGACCAGCGGGATGCCGACGGTGCCGACGGGCTCGCCGTCGCTCCACCACGCGTAGATCAGGCCGATCGGGATGAAGAACAGGACGCCGCCCAGGAACAGGTACGGCTCGACCTTCATCGCGTGCCGGGGGCGCTCACCGCTGCCCGTCGGGGACGGCCGGGCACCCGGCTCGTGCAGGCTGCTCATCGCGTGCGCCCCTCCTCGTCGTCACCCTGCGGCCGGTCGTCCACGATCGTGGCCGTCGACTGCTCCTGCTCGCCGCCGCCGTGCTCGAGGCGGTCGCGGGCCAGGCCCTGCTCGCCGGACCGCTCGGCCTCCCAGTCGAAGAACCCGGGCTCGGGCTCGACGTGGTCCATGGCGGCGACCTCGGGGTGGTGCAGGTCGAACGCGGGGCGCTCGGACCGGATGCGGGGCAGCGACGTGAAGTTGTGCCGCGGCGGCGGGCAGGACGTCGCCCACTCGAGCGACTGGCCGTAGCCCCACGGGTCGTCCACGGTGACCTTCGGCGCGCGGCGCCACGTGATGTAGACGTTCCACAGGAACGGCAGCGTCGAGATCGCGAGGATCATCGAGCCGACGGTCGACACCTGGTTCATCCAGGTGAAGCCGTCCTCCGGCGAGTAGTCGGCGTACCGGCGGGGCATGCCCTCGGCGCCGAGCCAGTGCTGGACGAGGAACGTCATGTGGAAGCCGATGAACAGCAGCCAGAAGTGGAGCTTGCCGAGCCGCTCGTTGAGCATCCGGCCGGTGAACTTCGGCCACCAGTAGTACATGCCGCCGAACATCATGAACACGACGGTGCCGAACACCACGTAGTGGAAGTGCGCGACGACGAAGTACGTGTCGGAGACGTGGAAGTCGAGCGCCGGGCTGGACAGGATGACGCCGGTCAGGCCGCCGAAGAGGAACGTCGTGAGGAACCCGATGGTCCACAGCATCGGCGTCTCGAACGTGAGCTTGCCGCGCCACATCGTGCCGATCCAGTTGAAGAACTTCACGCCCGTCGGCACGGCGATGAGCATCGTCATCAGCGCGAAGAACGGCAGCAGCACCGCGCCGGTCACGTACATGTGGTGCGCCCACACCGTGACGGACAGGGCGGCGATCGCGATGGTCGCGTACACCAGGCCCTTGTAGCCGAACACGGGCTTGCGGCTGAACACCGGCAGGATCTCGGTCGCGATGCCGAAGAACGGCAGCGCGATGATGTACACCTCGGGGTGCCCGAAGAACCAGAACAGGTGCTGCCAGAGGATGGCGCCGCCGTTCTCGGGGTTGAACACCTGCGCGCCGAGCCGGCGGTCGGCGCCGAGCGCGAACAGCGCGGCGGCCAGCGGCGGGAACGCCATCAGCACCAGCAGGCTCGTGATGAGCGTGTTCCAGGTGAAGATCGGCATCCGGAACATCGTCATGCCGGGCGCGCGCATCGTGACGATCGTGGTGATGAAGTTGACGGCGCCGAGGATCGTGCCGAAACCGGTCAGCGCGAGGCCGAACACCCACAGGTCCCCGCCGGCTCCCGGTGAGTACACGGAGTTCGACAGCGGCGCGTACGCGAACCACCCGAACGACGCGGCGCCCTGCGGCGTGAGGAAGCCCGCCGCCGCGATGAGGCCGCCGAACAGGTACAGCCAGTACGAGAACGCGTTGAGCCGCGGGAACGCGACGTCGGGCGCACCGATCTGCAGCGGCATGATGATGTTGGCGAACGCGGCGAACAGCGGCGTCGCGAACAGCAGCAGCATGATCGTGCCGTGCATGGTGAAGAGCTGGTTGTACTGCTCCTTGCTCTGCACCACCTGGATGCCCGGCTCGAACAGCTCGGCGCGGATCAGCAGCGCCATGAGGCCGCCGATGGCGAACCACACGAACGCGGTGATCAGGTACATGTAGCCGATCGTCTTGTGGTCGGTCGACGTGACCCACTTGACGATCGTGCGGCCCAGGGTCTGGCGGCGGGGCGCGAGCCCCGGCACGACCTCGACGGCGGCGGCCATCAGCTCTCTCCCTCGTCGCCCTCGGCGTCGCTGCCACCCTCACCGGTGACGCGGACGTCCTGCAGGCGGTTGTACTCGAGACCCAGCTGACCGTCCTGGCCGGCGTCCCGCAGGTCCTGGATGTGCGCGTCGTACTCCTCGCGCGACACCACCTTCACGTTGAACAGCATCGACGAGTGCTCCTCGCCGCAGAGCTCCGCGCACTTGCCGAGGTACTCGCCCTCGACCTGCGGCACGACCTGGAACGTGTTCGTCCGTCCCGGGATCATGTCCTGCTTGTAGAGGAACGCCGGCACCCAGAACGAGTGGATGACGTCGCGGGAGTCGAGCACGAACTCGACGCGCTCGCCGACGGGCAGGTACAGCGTCGGCTGGTCCGCGAGGACGCCGGTGCGGCCGACCTCCTGGGCGTGCTGCCCGGTGTCGTACACGTCGTCGTCGACGTAGTTGAAGTCCCAGCTCCACTGCTTGCCGATGACCTGGACGGTCAGGTCGGGCTCCGCGGAGGTGTCCTGGATCTCGGTCATGTCGCGCGCCGTGTAGTAGAACAGCACGCCGACCATGACGATCGGGAGCACGACGTACATGATCTCGAGCGGCACGTGGTACCGGAGCTGCACCGGGAGCTGGTCGTCGTCCTTGCGCTTCCGGTACACCGCGACGCACCACAGGATCAGGCCCCAGACGAGGATGCCGACCAGGAGGGCGGCCACCCAGGAGCCGACCCACAGGTTGGTGATCCGGCCGGTCTGGTTCGTGATCTCGTTGTCGGAGTCGCCGGGCAGCCAGCCGCGCTGGGCCTCGGGCGAGCATCCGGCGAGCGCGAGCGCGACGACGGTCACGAGTCCCGCGACGGCCAGTCGGGTCCGCCTCGGGCGGCGGGGGGTCTGCGAGCGCACCGGGGGCCTTCCACTTCGGTCCCCGTCGGCCGCGACGCGTCGGGCCGTGCACCGTCCGACGGGGAAGTCCACCTAGGACCTTTGTCCTCGATCCCGTGCAGCGTAGCGCGAGGACAGGCTGCTCGTGGCCTCAGAACCGCGTTTCAGGCGCACGAGATGACGCAGTGTCATCTGGATCACTCCCGCGGCCGCGCCCCCGCGCCCCGGTGGGTGCCGCGTGCAGCTGCCAGGGCGGATACCGTGCCGGGAGTGAGCACCGAGCCGTCCCCCGCGCCGACCGTCCCGCCGGGATCCGGGAGCGCCGCGGGCCGAGGGCGCGGCGCGGCGCCGCGTCGCGTGGTCCTCGACTCCGCGGGCCGCGCACCGGTGCTGCCCGCGGCCCGGGACGCGTACCTCGCGGCCCTCGACGAGGGGTGGGCGGACCCGCGACGGCTGCACTCGGAAGGGCGTCGCGCCCGCGCCCTGCTCGACGGTGCCCGCGAGGCCGTCGCGGCGCTCGTGGGCGCGCGGACCGAGGAGGTGGACCTCGCGCCCTCCCACACGGCGGCGCTGCACGGTGCCGTGCGGACCGTCGCCCGCGGCCGCCGGCGCACCGGGGGCACGGTCGTGACCTCCGCCGTCGAGCGGATGGCCGTGCTCGACGCCGCGGACCTGGCCGTCGCGGAGGGGCCGGGCGGGAGCCGCGTGACCGTCCCGGTCGACCGCCTCGGGCGCGTGGACCCGGGCGCGCTCGCCGAGGCCGTCGCCGCGCCCGGCGTCGCGCTGGCCGCGCTGCAGCACGCGAACGGCGAGGTCGGCACGCTCCAGCCGGTCCAGCAGGCGCACGCCGCCGCGCGCGCCGCGGGCGTGCCGCTGCTCGTCGACGCCGGGTCCTCGTGGGGCCACGTGCCGGTCGGCGACGCGTGGGACGTGCTCACGGTGGACCCCGGCGACGTCGGCGCGCCGCCCGGCGTCGCGGTGCTCGTGACGCGCGCCGGGGTGCGTCGCTCCCCCGTCGGCCCGCCCGACGAGGACCGCTGGTTCCCCGGCGGCGTGGCGGTCCCCGCGGCGCTGGCCGCCGCGGTCGCCCTCCAGCACGCCCACGCCCGGGTGCGCGCCGGCGACGACGACCGCGCCGCGCTGGTCGACCGCGTACGGGAGCGGGTCGCCGCCGTGCCGCTCGTCGACGTCGCCGGCCCCGGGGCGCGCGCCGAGCGGCTGCCCCACGTCCTGACGTTCTCCTGCCTGTACGTCGACGGCGAGGCGGTCGTGACCGCCCTGGACCGCGCGGGCTTCGCGGTCGCGTCGGGGTCGGCGTGCACGTCCGCGACGCAGACGCCGAGCCACGTGCTCGCCGCGATGGGCCTGCTCAGCCAGGGCAACGTGCGGCTGTCGCTCCCCCGCGGCACGACGGCGGCCGACGTCGACCGGTTCTGCGACGTCCTGCCGGGCGTGGTCGCGGGGCTGCGCCGGGACGCAGGCGCGGGCGACCTCTAGGCCACCCGCCCGCCGGTCCCGGACGCGGGCCCGGACGCGCAGGAGCCCCGGACCGCGCGGTCCGGGGCTCCCGAGGTGGTGGTGCGACCCGAGGTCAGCTGAACGACCCGCCGCAGGCGCAGCTGCTGCCCGCGTTCGGGTTGTCGATCGTGAAGCCCTGCTTCTCGATCGTGTCCGCGAAGTCGATCGTCGCGCCCTCGAGGTACGGCACGCTCATGCGGTCGACCACGACCTCGACGCCGTCGAAGTCGCGCAGGGCGTCGCCGTCCAGGACGCGCTCGTCGAAGTAGAGCTGGTAGATGAGGCCCGAGCAGCCCCCGGGCTGCACCGCGATGCGCAGGCGCAGGTCGTCGCGCCCCTCCTGCTCGAGCAGGCTGCGCACCTTGTCGGCCGCGACGTCGGTGAGGACGACGCCGTGCGTCGCGGTCTCGGTGGTCTCGCTCATGGTGTCTCCTGACAAGGTCGGCATCGGTCGCCGGCGCGCGCGAGCGAGCGCCGAGAGACGGTCACGACAGCCACAACTGCGCCGCCGCACGATCTGTTCCCCAATGTACGCCCGCGTGCGCGCGACCCGCCGCAGCGCCCGCGCTCCGCCGGCGCCGCGCCCGCGCACGGCCGGGCGGGCCCGCGGGGACGTCAGCGCGACCAGGTGCGGGCGATGCGCGGCACCCGGCCCCGCAGC
>NZ_JBCLVN010000050.1:0-2192 GCF_039548315.1 Cellulomonas olei | reverse complement strand
GCGGGCGCGTGGCCGGACGGCGACCCGCAGCCCGCCCCCGCGCCGCCGCGTCGCGCCGGGTCGCTGCTCGCCCTCGCGCTGCTGACGGTCGCGGGCGCGGCGCTGGCCCCGGGCTGGACGCTCGTCGCGCTGCTGCTGCTGCTGCTGCTCGCGCGCACCGTGGGGTCGGCGGCCCGCGCGGTCGCCCGCCGGCGGGAGCGTGCGGGTGCCCGCCGCAGCGACACCCTGGTGGCCGTCGCGTCGAGCCCCTGGCACCTGCTGCGGGCGCTGGTCACCGGCCTGCCGTCGCTGCTGGTCGCCGCGAGCGTCGTCGTCATCGTGCTCGGCGTCGGGTGGTGGCTGGTCGGCACGGGGACGCTCGAGGCGGGCCCCCTGCGCGCGGCCGACGACGCTCCCGCGCCGGACGCGGTGCCCGTGCTGCTCGCGGTCGCCGCAGCCGCGGGGATGGTCGCGCTCTGGGCGGGGCCGTTCGCCCGCGACACCCGCGACGGGGCGCGGCGGCTGCTCGCCGGGGTGGCGCCGGGGCGCGGCGGGGCGACGGCGGTCGTCGTCGTGGCGCTGCTCGCCGCCGGCGTGCTCGTGGCGCTGGCCGCCGGGGGGACGGCCGTCGACTGGACGCCGCTGCCGGAGCCGTCGCTGCCCACCACCGTGGGTGGCTGACGCGCAGCCCCGGGAACGCCCGGCCCGACCCCGTACCCTGTGCCCCATGACCGGGGACGACCGAGCGCGCGTGCCGGGTCCCGGCGTGCCCGCCGGCGTGGTCGTGCGCCGCACCCGGACGCACCTGCCGGCCGTCCTCGCCGCGCTGGCCGCGGTCGCCGTGCTCGCCGCCGGGACGACCACCGGCGCGGCGCGGGTGGTGCTCCACCAGTGCGTGCGCCTCGACGAGCCGCTGGCCGCGCTCGGCTTCCGCCTCTCGCTGCTGCAGGACGTCGCGGACTGCCCGACGGGCACGCTCGCCGTCACCCCCGACCCGTCGCACGGCGCCGTGCTCACCCTGGGGCTCGTCCTCCCGGTGCTGGCCGCCCACGCCGCCCTGGCCGCGGCCGGGGCGGGTCTGACCGCGCTGCTGCTCCGCCTGGCGGGCAGCGCGCGCCGCGTCCTCGGGGCCGTCGTCCACGCGCTGCCCCGCCCGGCCGGCCCGCAGCCGGCCTCCGCCCCGCAGCCCCTCACGTGGCTGGCGGAGCGCTCCCGTCCCGCACGGGTCCCGCGCGAGCGGCACCCCCACCGTGGCCCTCCGCCGGCGCTCGCCTGAGCCCACCACCGGACACCCACGAGAGCAGGACATCCCATGAGCAGCACGACCCCCGGCAAGGGGAAGCAGACCAAGAACGAGCGGCGCGACGCCGCCCGGGAGCAGGCGCGGGTTCTCCGCGAGCAGCAGGCCAAGCGGGACCGCCGCAACAAGATCGTCGGCATCAGCGCCCTGAGCGTCGCCATCATCGCGCTCGGCGGCGTGGTGTTCTGGCTCCTCAACCAGGGCTCCGGCGGCGAGGGCCTCCCGGAGTACGCCGACACCCCGCTGAGCGAGGTCACGGACGCGCCGAACGTGGCCCTGGAGGACGGCGGCATCGCGGTCGGCGCCGACGGCGTGGGCGCCCAGATCGACGCGGACCTGCCGCGCGTCGACGTCTACCTCGACTACATGTGCCCCGCGTGCGGCGCGTTCGAGCAGACGAACGGCGACAACCTGGTCTCCCTCGCCTCCGACGGACAGGCCACGATCGTGTACCACCCGATCGCCATCCTGAACCGGTACTCGAACGGCACCGGATTCTCGACCCGGGCCGCCTCGGCGGCCGCCCTCGTCGCCGAGCAGGCGCCCGAGGCGTTCCCCGTGTTCAACGAGCAGATGTTCGCGGGCCAGCCCGAGGAGGGCACGTCCGGCCTCACGAACGACGAGATCGCGGACATCGCGAGCGACGCGGGTGTCCCCGACGCCGTCACGGCGCTGATCTCCGACGGCACCGCGCTCGACCGGTTCGGCCAGTGGGTCACGTCGGCGACGAACGCCGCCTCGGCGAACCAGGACCTCGTGAACCCGCAGTCGGGGAACTTCGGCACGCCGACGATCCTCGTCGACGGCACCATCTGGACGGAGAACTGGACCGACCCCTCGGCGCTGCTCCAGGCGGTCGCGGGCTGACGCCACCACCCCGGACGCGGACCGCCCGCCCCCGGCGCCCGGCGCA
>NZ_JBCLVN010000049.1:0-53674 GCF_039548315.1 Cellulomonas olei | reverse complement strand
CCATCTGGACGGAGAACTGGACCGACCCCTCGGCGCTGCTCCAGGCGGTCGCGGGCTGACGCCACCACCCCGGACGCGGACCGCCCGCCCCCGGCGCCCGGCGCAGGGGGCGGGCGGTCCGCGTCCGGGGCCACGCCGCCGCGGCACGTAGGCTGAGCGCTCGTGCCCTCCCTGCTCGTGGACCTGACGCCGCTGCGCGTCAGCCCCGAGTTCCGCCGCCTGTGGTGGGGCCTGTCCGTGGCGAACCTCGGCGCGCAGCTGACGGTCGTCGCGGTCGGGCTGCAGGTGTACGAGCTGACCCGCTCCACCTTCTCGGTCGGCCTGGTCGGGCTCTGCGCGCTGGTGCCGCTCGTCGTCTTCGGGCTGTACGGCGGCGCGATCGTCGACCACGCGGACCGTCGCACCGTCGCGCTGGTGGCGTCCGCGGTGAGCTGGGTCGCGACCCTCGGGCTGGCAGCGCAGGGGTGGGCCGGCAACGAGCACGTCGGCGTGCTGTACGCCCTGGTGGCGGTGCAGTCCGGCGCGGGGGCGGTGAACAGCCCGGCGCGGTCGGCCATCATCCCGCGGCTGCTGGAGCCCCGGCTGATGCCCGCGGCGAACGCCCTGCAGACCGTCGGGTGGAACGTGGCGCTGACGCTGGGGCCGCTGCTCGGCGCCGGTCTGGTGGCCACGCTCGACTACGGCGTCGTCTACACCGCCGACGCGCTGCTGTTCACCTTCGCCTTCACCGCGCTGCTGCGGCTGCCGCCCATCCCGCCGGAGCCGTCCGGGACGCGCCGGGCCCGCGCCGGCCTCGCGTCGGTGCTCGACGGCCTGCGCTACCTCGGGACCCGGCCGAACGTGCGGATGACGTTCCTCGTCGACCTGATCGCGATGATCACGTCCTCCCCGCGCGTGCTGTTCCCCGCCGTCGGGCTGGTGTACCTCGGCGGCGGCGAGACCACCGCGGGCGTCATGACCGCCGCCGTGGCCGCCGGCGCGATGCTCGCGGGGGTGTTCTCGGGCGGGCTGGCGCGCGTGCGCTGGCAGGGCCGCATCATCGTGCTCGCCATCACCGTCTGGGGGTTCGCGGTCGCGGGCTTCGGCCTGGTGCTGGTGCTCGCGGGGCGCTCCCACCCGGACGACGTGCTGTGGTGGTCGCTGGCGCTCGCGGTCCTCACGCTCGCCGCCGCCGGCGCGGCGGACGCCGTCAGCGCGGTGTTCCGGCAGACGATCCTGCAGACCGCCACCCCCGACGACATGCGCGGCCGGCTGCAGGGCGTGTTCGTCGTGGTCGTCGCCGGCGGCCCGCGCCTGGGCGAGCTGCTGCTCGGCGCCGTCTCGGAGCGCCTCGGGGAGGGCGGGGCGGCCCTCGTCGGCGGGCTCGCGTGCGTGGTGCTGCTGTGGGCGCTCGTGCGGTGGCAGCGCGGGTTCTGGCGCTACGACGCCCGCGACCCGCAGCCCTGACGCGCCGGTAGGCTGGCCCCGCGCGACGCCGCGGCGCGCGCCCGCCTCCTTAGCTCAGCTGGCCAGAGCAGCTGTCTTGTAAACAGCAGGTCGTCGGTTCGAATCCGACAGGGGGCTCCGATCCGGTGCGATGAGGCCGGCCCACGGCGCGCCTCCTCGCCCCGGGCAGCCGGCCGTGGTAGCTGGTGGAAGTGACAGCACCTCTCGCTCCCAGCCCCACCGCCCTCATGTCCGCCGCCGCCCGCGCGGCGCACCCCCTCGTGGACGACGGCCCTCCGCTGCTCGTCGACGAGCAGGCGCCCCTGCTGTGCGCCGCCGCCGGCTCGCCCGGGCCGCTCGACTACCAGCGAGGCGCCCCGCGCGAACCCGTTCTCGCCGCCGCCCGGCTCTCGGCGGTGGTGCGCAGCCGGTTCGCCGAGGACCACGTCCGCGCCGCGGGCACCGCGCAGGTCGTCGTGCTCGGCGCCGGCCTGGACACCGCGGCGCACCGCCTCGGGCCGGATCGCACCGCGTGGCTGGTCGACCTGCCGGGTGTCCTCGCGTGGCGGGCGACGCTGCTGGCGGCCGCGGGGATCCCCGACGTCGGCCGGCCCGTCGGCGCGGACCTCGCGGGGGACGGCCTGGCCGACGCGCTCGTCGGAGCGGGGTTCGACCCCGGGCGTCCGGCGAGCGTCGTGTGGCTGGGGACGACCATGTACCTGCCGCGCGAGGTGGTCCGGCGGGTGCTGGACCGGCCGGGCCTGTGGGCGCCCGGCTCGCACGTGGTGCTGGACCACGTGCTGCCGCCCGGCGAGCGGGACGACGCCGGCCGGGCGTACGCCGCGGCGCTGGCGGCCGTCGCGGGCGGGTCGGGGGAGCCGTGGCGCTCCTCGGCGACCGCGGACGAGGTCGCCGCGCTGCTCGGGGCCGCCGGCTGGGGAGCCGTCGAGGCCGTCGACGAGGGCGACGCGGTCCCGCCCGGGTTCTGGCCGGAGGGCGGGGGCACCCGGCCGGACGGCCTGCGGCGGCAGCGCCTCGTGCGGCTCGTGCACGCCGAGCGCTGACCCCGACGTGCCGCGAGGTCGTCACGTGCGGACGAGGTCGTCAGGCGGACCTGACGACTTCGTGCCGAGGTGACGACCTCGCGGGGGTCGAGCCGGGCGGGGCCGGCGTCAGGGGACGATGTGGCCCGCCGCGCGGGTCAGGGCGTACCACTGCGCGCGGGTCAGGGGCAGGTCCGAGCCCTGGGCGGCGCCGGCGACGCGCTCGGGCGTCGTGGTGCCGAGCACGACCTGCATGCGGGCCGGGTGCCGGGTGATCCACGCGGTGGCGATCGCGATCGGCGGCACGTCGTAGGCGGCGGCCAGCTCGCCGATCACCTGGTTCAGCTCGGCGAACTCGGGGTTGTCCAGGAACGTGCCGGTGAAGAACCCGGCCTGGAACGGCGACCACGCCTGCACGGTGATGTCGTTCAGGCGGCAGTAGTCGAGGATGCCGCCGGCGTCGCGGGTGACGGACTGCTCGGCGCCGACCATGTTGGCCGCGAGGCCCTGCGTGACGATCGCCGCGTGGGTGATCGACAGCTGCAGCTGGTTGGCGACGATCGGCTGCCGGACGGAGCGGCGCAGCAGGTCGATCTGCCGGGGCGTGTGGTTGGAGACGCCGAACGCCCGCACCTTGCCGGCGGCCTCGAGCTCGTCGAACGCACGGGCGACCTCGTCGGGCTCGACGAGCGCGTCGGGGCGGTGCAGCAGCAGCACGTCGATGTGGTCGGTGCGCAGGGCGCGCAGCGAGCCCTCGACGGACTCGAGGATGTGCTCGTACGAGAAGTCGAAGTACGGGCCCTCGCGGACGATGCCGCACTTGGTCTGGATCGTGTACTCGTCGCGCTCGGACGGCGTGAGCGCGAGCGCCTGGGCGAACCGCGCCTCGCACTCGTGCAGCTCGCGGCCGTAGACGTCGGCGTGGTCGAGGAACGTGGTGCCGGCGTCGCGGCCGGTGCGCACGAGCTCGCGGATCTCGTCGTCGGACTTCTCGGCGATCCGCATGAGGCCGAGCACGACGTTGGGTGCCTCGATGTCGGTGCCGGGCAGGGTGAAGGTCTTCACGGGGTGCCTCTCGGGACGGTGGTGCGGGGGGTCAGGCGGAGAGCCGCGCGAGCTCGTCGGCGTCGAGCACCAGGTCGGCGGCGCGCACCGAGTCGGTGATGCTCTCGGGCCGGGAGGCCCCGGGGATCGGGATGACGACCGGCGCGAGCGCGAGCTCCCACGCCAGGGCGACCTGCTGCGGGCTGACGCCGTGGGCGTCGGCGACCTCGCGGAACGCCGCGTGGCGCTCGCCGAGCTCGCCGGACCGCGTGATGCCGCCGAGCGGGGACCACGGCAGGAACGCGATGCCGAGGTCGGCGCAGTGCCGCAGCTCGTCCAGGCTGGACCGGAACGCCGGCGAGAACTGGTTCTGCACCGACACGAGCCGGCCGCCGAGCACCTGCTGCGCCTCGTCGATCTGCGCGACCGTGGCGTTGGAGATGCCGGCCTGCAGGATCACGCCCTCGTCGAGCAGCTCGGCGAGCGCGCCCACGGAGTCGGCGTACGGCACCTGCGGGTCGGGCCGGTGGAACTGGAACAGCCCGATGGCCTCGACGCCCAGGCGCCGCGCGGACGCCTTCGCCCCGGCCTTGACGTGCTCGGGCCGGCCGTCCTGCGTCCAGGTGCCGTCACCGGGGCGCAGGTGCCCGGCCTTCGTGGCGACCAGCACGTCCTCGGTGCTGCCGCCGTAGGTGCGCAGCGCCTCGGCGATGAGCTCCTCGTTGTGGCCCACCTCCCCGGCGTGCAGGTGGTACGAGTCGGCCGTGTCGATCAGGGTCACGCCGGCGTCGAGCGCCGCGTGGATGGTGGCCAGGGACCGGGAGCGGTCGGGTCGTCCTTCGATCGACATCGGCATGCCGCCGAGTCCGATCGCGCTCACGGTGCGGTTGCCGAGGGTGCGCTGCTGCACTCGTCCACCTCACGTCGTCGGGGTCGTGCCTCGACCGTAGGTACGCTGGCTCCACAAGTCCAACGACTGGGACTCATGGGATTCAGAAGCGAGGCCGATGATGGACCTGCGGCAGATGGAGTACGTCGTCGCGCTGGCGGAGGAGGAGCAGTTCACGCGCGCCGCCGCGCTCTGCGGAGTCTCGCAGTCCGGGCTGTCCGCCGCGATCCGGGCGCTCGAGGACGAGCTGGGCACCCGGCTGTTCGCGCGCACCACGCGCCGGGTCGCGCCGACCGAGGCGGGCCTCGCGCTGCTGCCGTACGCGCGGGCGGTCCTGGACCAGGCGGCGGCCGGGCGGGACGCCGTCGTCCGCGCCACCCACGAGCTGAGCGGCACGCTGCGGCTCGGCGCCGAGCAGTGCCTCGGCGTGGTGGACGTGCCGCCGCTGCTCGAGCGGTTCCGCCGGCGCTACCCGCAGGTGGACATCGCGTTCACGCAGGCCGGCTCGCACGAGCTGGTCGCCGCGGTGCGCGCGGGCGAGCTCGACGTCGCGTTCGTCGCCACGCAGGAGCACCTCGCCGGCGTGCGGCCCGTGGAGCTCGGGCGCCGGGAGGTCGTGCTGCTGTGCCCGCCCGGGCACCCGCTGAGCGCCGCCTCGAAGGCGGACTGGGAGGCGCTGTCCGGGCACGACTTCATCGACTTCCAGCCGAGCTGGGGCGTGCGGTCGCTCAACGACGCGGTGTGCGCGGCCCGCGGGGTCGCCCGGCACGTGCGCTGCACGGTCAACGACATCCACACGCTGCTGGACCTCGTCGACCGCGGGCTCGGGATCGCGCTCGTGCCGCAGCACGTGGCCGCCAAGCCGCAGGCCGCCGGGCTGGTGCCGGTCCGGCTGCCGCAGCAGGCGTGGTGGGTCGTGTCGGCCGTCGTCGGCTCCGCACCCGGCCTCGCGCCGCGCCTGCTCGAGCTGCTCGACGCGGACGAGGACGTGGCCGCCGCGGTCGCGCAGCGCGGGGCCGCCCAGGGACCCGGGCGCGCCGTCGCCGCCGCGCCGGGGCGGGGCTGAGCGCCGTGGCGCGCCGCGCGATCGTCGTCCACGGCACCGGCGGCCACCCGGACAACGTCTGGTACCCGTGGCTGGCGGACCGGCTCACCGCGCGCGGGTACGCCGTGGAGCGCCCGCACCTGCCGCGCCTCAACGTCGAGCCCGTCGCCGAGACGCTGCCCCGGTTCCTGGCCGCGTACCCGCTGGACGGGGACACCGTGCTGGTCGGTCACTCCGGCGGGGCCGCGCTGCTGCTCGCCGTGCTCGAGCATGCCCCCGCCCGCGTGGCGCAGGCCGTCCTGGTCGCCGGGTACGCGACGCCGCCGAACGACGCCGACGAGCCCGTCCTGCAGGACACCTACGACTGGGACCGCATCCGCGCGCACGCGGGCGACCTGGTGTTCGTGAACTCCGTGCGGGACCCGTACGGCTGCGACGCGACGCAGGGTCGGGCGCTGCTGGACCGGCTCGGCGGCACGCTCGTGGTGCGGGACGACGGCCACTTCGGGGACTGGGACCAGCCGTACGACGAGTTCCCGCTGCTGGAGCGGCTGGTGCTCTGAGGGCGGCGGGGCCGGCCGCCGGGGTCGGGCGCGGGCACGGCGCGGGCAGGGCCCGGGCATGAAGAAGCCCTCGGCCGCGCAGGGGGCAGGCGACCGAGGGCGTGCCTACTGTAACCCACGCCGCGGCGCGGTGGGGAACTCTCACCCGAACGGATGCCAGGCATCTCGGGGCGCCGGGGCCACCCGTGGTCGTGCGGGCGCGTCAGGACGCGCGGCCGGTCTCCTCCAGGAGCCGGAGGGCCGCCGTGACGCGGGGGTTGCGGCCGGGGTCCACGTCGATCCCGAGGGTCCCGTAGATGCCGTTGATGTGGTTCTGGACCGACTTCTCGGTGATGCGCAGCGCCTCGCCGATCCCGGCGTTGGACAGCCCCTGCGCCAGCAGCCGCAGCACGGCGTACTGCCGGTCGGTCAGCCGGGCGACCGTCGACCCGGCGCGCGGCGCCATCCGGTCGAGCAGCGCCGGGTCCAGCGTGGTGCGGCCCGCCGCGGTGGCCCGGATGGCCGCGACCAGGGTCTGCGCGCTCGTGGAGGACGTCTTGGACAGGTAGGACCACCCGCTGGCGACGTCCGGGGGCAGGTCGAGCAGCAGGTCCATGGCGTCGTGCGCCGACAGCAGCAGGATGCCGAGGTCCGGCTGCCGGCGCCGCAGCGTGACGCCGAGCGCGATGCCGTTGCCGTCGGGCAGGTCGATGTCGAGCACGGCCACGTCGGCGGCACCGGGCCGCAGGGCCGCGGCTCCCTCGCTGACCGTGCCGACGGAGGCCACCACGCGCACGTCGTCGGCGGCTCCCAGCGTGAGCTCCAGCATCGACCGGAACAGCGGCTGGTCCTCCACGACGACCACGCGGACCTGGGTGGATGTGGGATCGGACATCTCGGACAGTATGGTCAATGTGACCCGCGGACGCCGGGTCGGCGCGCGAACGGTCCCACGGATGGGGGAGTGCACATGCCCGCAGCGACGGCGGACGACCCGGCAGCGGCGCGGGCCGACCGGCGGACGCTGCTGCTGGCCGCCGGCACCGTCATGTCGGTGTTCGCGGTCGGTGCCGCGGCGCAGACCGCGTGGGTCTACGGCAACCAGGGCGGGTCCGTGCCGGTGCTGCTGCGGATCGCGGCGAACCTGACGGCGGTGGTCGGCATGCTCGTCCTGCTGGTCGTGGTGGGGGTGGCGCGTCCGCGCCGTCCCATGACCCTGGTGGTGCTCGGGGTGCTCGCCGCCGGGGTGGCCGCTGCGGGCGTCCGGTTCGGCGTGCAGGTCACGCTGGGCATCTACCCCCACCCCGCGCGCTCGGTCGTGCTCGCGGAGGTCGTCAGCGGGGCGGTCGTGGCGTGGATCGCGGGGTTCATGGGCCTGGCCGCCATGCTGTCGCAGCGCCGGCTGCGGACCCAGGTCGCGGCCGCGGCGGAGAGCCGCCTGCAGATCGAGCTCGCGCTCCAGGCCCTGCAGTACGAGGAGGTGCGTGTCCGCCGGGAGGTGGCGGAGGGGCTGCACGGCAGCATGCAGCAGCGCCTCGTGCTCGTGGTCGCGCGGCTCGACCGGCTGCGCGACCGGCTGTCCGGCCGCGCGGAGCCGGAGGACCTCGAGCTGCTGGGGGAGGTGCGCGAGCAGATCGAGCTGGTGCGGGAGACGGACGTGCGCTCGACCTCGCGCATGCTCTACCCGGACCAGCTCGAGGTCGGCATGGTCCCGGCGGTCCGCGCCCTGCTCGGGCGGATCCCGACGACGGTCAACACCCGGTTCGGGGTCGCGGACGAGGTGCGGGTGCTCGACGACCCGGCGGACCCACGTCTGACCCGGTCCGAGCGGCTGCTCGCGGTGCGCGTGGTCGAGGAGGGCGTCACGAACGCGCTGCGGCACGGGCACGCGGCGGTGGTCGACGTGCGGGTCGCGGTGGTCGGGGACGCCCTGGAGGTGCGCGTGGCGGACGACGGCGTCGGCTTCGTGCCGGGGTCCGTGCCCGCCTCCGGGACGGCTCGGCTCGGCGACCGCCTGCGTCTGGCCGGGGGCGACCTCCGGGTGACATCCGTCCCGGGGAACGGCACCCAGGTGGTCGCCCGCCTTCCGGTGGAATCTCTGCGCACCGCGGCGCGCTGACCAGCGTCGCGACCGAAGTTCACCCGCCCGATATGTCCGGTTTGTGGGGCTATCTGGTGCAAATTCGCAATTGACGTACCACGGCGGGGGTGCTGCCACCCAAACGGGTGCACGACCACGCAGCCGCAGGCCCTACCGTTCGGCAGCCGGCGCGCGCGGGCCAGGGGGACCTCGGTGCGCCGGAAGGCGCGTCCGTCCCCCGGCTCCACGGCCGCGCCTCGCCCTGGCGAGCCGTCGTCCGCGAGGAGTCCCATGTCCCGCCGCACCGCCGGTCCCACCCCCGTCCGCCGCACCGGCCGCCGCAAGGTCGTCGCCGTCACCGTCGTCGCGCTCGGCGTCGCCGGGCTCGGCCTGGCGTCCGCCGCCCAGCTCACCCTCAACGCCGGCTCCCTGGGCGCCGGCACCACCGTCGTCGCGTCCTGCGACACGAACGGCGTCAAGGTCGGCTTCACCAACACCTTCTCGGTGGCCGCCAAGGGCTACACCGTCAGCGGCGTGACGCTGACCGACGTCGCCGACACCTGCGCGGGCCAGACCGTCAGCGTCGAGCTGCTCGACGCCGACCCGGCCGCCACGACCGCGGGCACGTCCCTCGGCCGGGCCCAGGCCACGGTGCCCACGGGCGGCGGCACCGTCACCCTGACGGTCACCGGCTCCCCGAAGGCTGCCGACGTCAAGGGCGTCGCGGCCGTCATCGCGGGCTGACGCCGGACCCGTCGTGCCCGGCGAGCACGCCGACCGGGCCGGCGCGGGCAGCACGTCTGCCCCGCGCCGGCCCTCCGGCGTGCCCGGGCGCGCCCGCTCCGCCGCCGGCTGGCTGCTCACCGCCGGCGTCGTGGGGCTGCTGCTCTGGTTCGGCTGGCCGAGCACGCTCGGCGGCTGCACCACGCTGACCATCGTCTCCGGCCACTCGATGGAGCCCACGTACCGCACCGGCGACCTCGTCGTGTCCCGGTGCGGGGTCCCGGAGCCCGGGGACGTCGTCGTCTACACCCCGCCCGGCGTCGACGGGCGGATCATCCACCGGGTCGTCGGCGGCGACGCGGACGCCGGCTGGTCGATCCAGGGCGACAACAACGGCTTCACCGACCCGTGGCGGCCGCACCAGGAGGACGTGCTGGGCATCGCCCGCCTCCACCTGCCCGGGGTCGGCCGCGTCGCGTCCCTGCTCCTGGACCCCTGGGCGTGGGCGTCGCTGCTCGTGGTGGCCGCGGGCGTGCTGCTGTGGCCGGGACGCCCCGAGGCGCAGGCCGATGCCGATGCCGCGCCGGGGCCGGATGCCGCGCCGGTGCCGGATGCCGCGCCGGTGCCGGATGCCGCGCCGGTGCCGGATGCCGCGCCGGTGCCGGGCGCCGCGCCGGAGCGCGCCCCGTGACCCGTCGCCGGGCCGCCGCCGTCGTCGCCGCGACCGCCGGCCTGCTCGTGCTGCTGCTCCTCACGCCGGCCAGCGCCGCCCGCCTGCTGCTGTCCTCCGGCGGGCTGACCACCGCCGCCGCGGCGCCCTGCACCACCGCGGCGCTCGCGGCGGGCACGGGCGGCGCGTCGGGCACGCTCACCACCGTGGTGCTGTCGGGCGTCCCCGCGGCCTGCCGCGGCCAGCAGGCCACGCTGCGGCTGCACACGGCGGACGGCACCCCGCTCGCCGCGTCCGACGCCTCCGTGACCCTGGCCGCCGCCGACACCACCACCGTGACGGTCCCCGCGTACGCCGCCTCGCGGGTCGCGGGCGTCGCGCTCACGGTCGGCACGTGGGGCGTCCCCGTCACCTGGGCCGCGCCGCAGGCGGGCCCGTCCGCCCCCGTCACGCCCGGCCCCGGGACGGTGTTCGGCCCGCTGCGCTGGACGGTGCTGCCGCAGTCCGGCACGCAGGCGTGCGTCGTGGTGCCGGTCTCGGGGGACGCGGGCACGACCTGGCGGATCGACCTGCACCTGGACCAGCGTCCGTTCAACGGCGTCGCCGACGGCTCGGGCTTCGAGGTGCACACCCCCTACTGGGCGAAGGTGCTCGACCCGCGCCCCGTCGACGGCGTGGTGCAGGTGGGGGGCGTGGCCTCCGGCGGCATGCCCGGCGCGGCCGTGCTGCAGGCGGGGCAGTCGTTCGAGGTGGAGATCTGCCACTACCGCCTGCCCGCCCCGGCGTACGACCCCGCGCTGACGTACAGCCAGACCTCCACCGCGGTGACCGGCAGCGCCTACGACGCCTGCTTCACCACGACCGTCCGGGTGACGGGCACGCCGCAGTTCTTCGCGGGCTGGCGCGCCGACGTGGACCTCGAGCCGCTGCAGACGTTCTTCGCGGCGTCCGGGCGGTCGCTCGACACCTCGAGGATCCGCACCAGCACGGGCGAGCTGTCGGTGGCGCCGCTCGGCGGGACCGTCTACCGCGTCACGCCCCGGCAGGGTTGGAGCGCCCTCGGCATCCGCGACGACGTGCCCCAGACCTTCGGCATCTGCGCCGGCAGCCGCTGACCCCGGCGTCCCCCGATGGGGTGGACCGTGCCCCGGCGTGCTCAACGGCGGCGCCGGGCGGACGATGGGCCCGTCAGGTCGACGGATCGACCGGGCAGGGTCCACGGAGGGGGCGCCCATGGCGCACGAGCACGTCCGCGCACGTCGCGCGGCAGGGGTCACCCTGGCGTGGCTCGGGTGCGCCGGGCTGGCGGTCTCGATGGCGCGCGCGATGACGTGGGACGGCGGGGAGGCCGCCCCGCCGGGGGCGTGCGTCGTGAGCCGGATCAGCGTCGGGTACGACGTCGACTACGACGCGGCGCTCGGTGGCTACGCCGTGACGCGGGCCTCGCTGTCGGGCGTCCCGGACGGCTGCGCGGGCCGGGAGGTCGCGCTCACGCTGCGGGGCACCGGCGACCGGGCGCTCGCCGAGGCACGCACGCCGGTGACCGCCCCGAGCACGGTCGTGGCGCTCGACGGCGCCGTGGTGCCCGCCGAGGACGTCGCCGGCGTGTCGCTGGCCCTCGTGACGGACACCCCGGCCGTCGGCTGAGGGGCGGCGCTCAGAGCTCCGTGAGCGCCGGGAGCTTCGCGGCGCGGGTGTCGCCCGACGACCGGCCGCGCAGCCGCCGGGTCGCCCACGGGTAGGCGTACAGCCGCACCCACCGGGCGTCGAGGCGCGCCTGCTGCGCGCGGGGGAGGCGCGGCAGCGGGGCCAGCGGCTCGTCCCACGCCGGGTCGTCCGGCTCGATGCCCAGGGCGGCGAGCGCGCCCTGGGCGACCCGGGCGTGGGACTCCGTGGTCAGGTGGATCCGGTCCGGCGCCCACATCCGCAGGTCGCGCAGGTGCCGCATGCCCCACAGGTCCAGCACGTGCGCCCCGTGGCGGCGCGCGATCGACCACAGGTGGGCGTTGAACACGCCGACCCGCGGACGCGTCGTGGAGACCAGCGGGGACCCCGAGGAGTCGAAGCCGGTGGCGAGCAGGACGTCCGCGCCGGTGCTCCGGACGAGCGCGACCGCCCGCTCCAGGTCCCGCGCCAGGCGGTCCGGGTCGGCGCCCGGGCGCAGGATGTCGTTCCCCCCGCCGACGAGGCTGACCAGGTCCGGGCCGAGCTCCAGCGCCCGTGGCAGCTGCTCGGCGACGATCGGGCGCAGCAGCCGGCCGCGCACCGCGAGGTTGGCGTAGCGCAGCGCCGGGAGCCCGGCCGCGCGACGCCGGTCGGACAGCAGGCCGGCGAGCACGTCGGCCCAGCCGCGCACGGGGCCGTCCTCGCCCTCGGGCGTGTCCCACAGGCCCTCGGTGAACGAGTCGCCGATCGCGACGTAGCGCTCCCAGCGCGGCGGTGCGCCGTCGTGGGCCGGGTCGGCGCCGGCCGCGGGCTGCTGGCCGGTGGTGCGTGCGGGTCCCCTGCTGTCGTGCGTCCTCACCCCCGCAGTGTGCCCCCGGCGGCCCGGGTGTGTCAGAGGTTCCGACGCCGGCCGCGGCCGCGGGCCGGTCGTCTCAGGGCAGCGACCAGTCGACGGGGTCCGCCCCCAACTCGGCGAGCAGCGCGTTCACGCGGGAGAACGGCCGGGAGCCGAAGAACCCGCGGCTCGCGGACAGGGGGCTCGGGTGGGCGCTGGCCACGACGGGCACGTCCCCGAGCGCGGGTCGCAGCGACTGCGCGTCGCGGCCCCACAGCACGGCGACCAGCGGGCCGCCCCGCTCGACGAGCGCCGCGATCGCACGGTCGGTCACGGCCTCCCAGCCCCTGCCGCGGTGCGAGGCGGGCTCGCCGGGGCGCACCGTCAGCACCCGGTTCAGCATCATGACGCCGCGGTCCGCCCACGGGGACAGGTCCCCGGTGGTGGGCGCGGGGACCCCGAGGTCGGCCTGCAGCTCGGTGAAGATGTTGGCGAGCGAGCGCGGCAGCGGCCGGACGTGCGGCTGCACGGAGAACGACAGCCCCATCGGGTGGCCGGGGGTCGGGTAGGGGTCCTGGCCGACCACCAGCACGCGCACGTCCGCGAGCGGCCGGGTGAAGGCGCGCAGCACGTCCGGCCCGGCGGGCAGGTAGCCCCGTCCGGCGGCGACCTCGGCCCGCAGGAACTCCCCGGCGGCGTGCACCCGGTCCTCGACCGGGGCGAGCGCGGCGGCCCAGTCGGCGGCGACGAGCTCGGACAGCGGTGCGGCGGGGCTCACGGCGACCCACGCTAGCGGACCGCCCCGTGGCCCCCGCGACGAATGACAGTCGTGTCATTCCGGCCGTACGATGGGCGGCGGACCGGATGGCGGCAGGCACGGGAGGGCACGGATGGACGCGACGGCGGGGCTCGACCTCGGCACGGCCGCCCGGCCCGCCCTCGTCGCGGTCGACGGCGGCGCCGACGCCGACGGGCTCAGCGAGCGCGACCAGCAGGTGCTGGCGTTCGAGCGGCAGTGGTGGAAGTACGCCGGCGCCAAGGAGCAGGCCATCCGCGAGCTGTTCGACATGTCGGCCACCCGGTACTACCAGGTGCTCAACGCGCTGATCGACTCGCCGGCCGCCCTCGCGCACGACCCGATGCTCGTCAAGCGGCTCCGGCGCATGCGGTCCACCCGGCAGCGGGCGCGGTCCGCCCGCCGCCTCGGCGCCGACGCCTGACCCGCGCGGCGTGCTGGACCGTCCCGCCAGGCTGAGCCGTTAGCCTGTCCGCCGTGACCAAGGCCAGCTCCCGCTTCCCGGAGGACGAGTTCGACGCCGGTCCGGCGCAGGACGCACCGATCGGCGTGCACCGTGCACCCCGGAGCTGGTGGAGCCGGTGGTGGCCGTTCGTCGCGGTGGTCGTGGTCGTGCCGGCCCTGACGGTGTCGGCCGTGCTGTGGGCCGCGTCCTGGGACGGCAAGCTGCCCGTGATCGGCGGGGGCGACGACACGAACGCCTCGGCGCCCCCCTCGTCGTCCGGCCCCGCCGCGAGCCCGGACGACACGGGCGGCGCCCCGGCGCCGGAGGAGACCGGGGACGCCCCGGTCGAGGAGGTCCCGCCGCCCGCCCCCGACCTGTCCGTGCCGGTCCGCGTGCTCAACGCCGCGAACATCAGCGGGCTCGCCGGCGGTGCCGCGGAGCAGCTGCAGGGCGCCGGCTTCACCGACGTCACGGCCGGGAACGGCAACGCCGGCGGCAGCACCGCCTCCACGGTGTTCTACGCGAACGCCGACCTCGCGGTCACCGCGCAGCAGGTCGCGGCCACGCTCGGCCTGACGAGCGTGGTCGAGTCGGCCGAGGTCGCGGACCAGGGCGTCGTCGTGCTCCTGCTGGCCGACTTCGCGGGCTGAAGGTCCGGCCGCCTCTTCCGCCCGTGAGGGGGCGCGGCTACGCTCGGCGCGTCGCGGTGCCTGCCCGCCGGCCCGCCGGGGGACGGGGGCCGTCGGCGACCGGTCACGTCGTCATCAGGAGCACCGCATGCCGCAGGGAACCGTCAAGTGGTTCAACGCCGAGAAGGGCTACGGGTTCATCACCCCGGCCGACGGCGGCCAGGACCTGTTCGTCCACTTCAGCGCCATCCAGACGAACGGCTACCGGACCCTCGAGGAGGGTCAGTCGGTGGACTTCGAGGTCGGCCAGGGCACCAAGGGCCCCCAGGCCGAGCAGGTGCGCCCGCTCTGAGAGCCCCGGCCGTCGGCGCGCCGGGTCAGCCGTCCAGCGCGCCGACGGCCAGCACCACGCACGCCGCGGTCCACGCCAGCGGGGCGACCGCCGCGGGTGAGCCGTCCGCGAGCACCTTCTCCGGCAGCGCGCCGAGCATCGTCCGGTGGGCGTCGAGCCAGTCCAGCCGGGCCCGCGCCTCGTCCGGCCGGCCGTTCTCCGCGGCCACCAGGGCGTAGAGCGAGGTCTGCGGCGTCCAGGAGATGCCGTCGCGCTTCCACGCCGCCCCGGGCGCGAGGCCGCCCGCGGGACGTGCCATCGCCTCCGCCGAGGCCTGCCACGCGTCGAGCGCCCCGGTCAGCGGCTCCGGCTGGAACGGCGGCAGGACGAACGCGCTCGCGGCGTCCGGGACGCTGCCCCCGGCGTACCGGCCGTACGCGGTGTCGTCGCCGAACTCCCGCTCGACGGCGTCCCGGGTGCGCCCGGCGGCCTCCCGGGCAGCGGCCGCAGCCCCGTCCTCGCCGAGCAGCTCCAGGAGCGCCGGCGCCGACTCGAGGCCCGCGAGCAGCGGTGCGACCGTCCCGAGGGTCAGCTCGTCCTCCGCGACCTCCCAGTAGTCCGGGGAGGCGGGCGGCAGGCCGTCGTCGGCGGTGAGCGCGACCGCGCCGGCGGCGGACCGCGTCACGAGCCCGCGGAGCCGCTCGGCCACCGCCCGGCGCCGGTCCGCGGGCTGGGCGTCGACCACCTCGCCGGCCGCCCACAGCGCCCAGCCCGTGCCGTCGGTCTGCGGGGTCCGGGCGTCCGGCGGCCCCGACCCGTCCGGCAGGTACCGCGCCTCGAACGAGCCGTCGGGCGCCTGCACCCGGTCGAGGAAGCCCAGCACGTCGAGCGCGTCGTCGCCGTGCCCCGTCCGGGCCAGCGCGACCGCGACGAACGCGGCGTCGCGGGGCCACACGTAGCGCCACCGGTCGGTCCACGCTGCCACCGCCGCCCCGTCCGGCAGCAGCAGGGTGTGCAGGTCGAGCAGCGCGTCGGCGACCATGTCCGCGTACGGCCCGTCCGCCCCGCCGGGCAGCGTGCCGGCGGCGAGCCACGCCCGCTGCTCCTCCGCGAGCGCGTCGTCCGCGCGCGTGCCCGGGACGTCCAGCACGCGGGTGCCGTCGTGCAGCGCCGCCGGTGACCCGACCGGGACGTCCACCACGGCGCCGGTGGCGTCGAGGGCCACGCCCTGGGCGTAGAGCGGCAGCGACGCGTCCCGCGGCCCCGACGCGCCCCACGCCACGAGTGCCGTGCCCAGCGCGGCCAGCAGCACGACGGCGGTGGTGCGGCGAGCGGGCATGCGCGGCAGGCTACCGGCCCGGACCGCGTCCGCCGAGGGCGGAGCGCCTTGCACTCACCAGGGTCGAGTGCTAACCATTGGTGTTAGCACTCTCGGGTCGAGAGTGACAGAATGACAACCCAGGCCGACCCGGTGAGGTCGCACCGCCCGACGGGACATGACCGACGGGCCGGAGCGACCGTCCGTCGCGGGCACCGACCGGCCGAACCACGAGCCAGAGTGAAGGATCGATAGCCCCATGGCCAAGATCATTGCCTTCAACGAGGAGGCCCGTCGCGGCATCGAGCGGGGTCTGAACACCCTCGCCGACACCGTCAAGGTCACCCTCGGCCCCAAGGGCCGCAACGTCGTCCTGGACAAGAAGTGGGGCGCCCCCACGATCACCAACGACGGTGTCTCCATCGCCAAGGAGATCGAGCTCGAGGACCCGTTCGAGAAGATCGGCGCGGAGCTCGTCAAGGAGGTCGCCAAGAAGACCGACGACGTCGCGGGTGACGGCACCACCACCGCCACCGTGCTCGCCCAGGCGCTGGTGCGCGAGGGCCTGCGCAACGTCGCGGCCGGCGCGAACCCCATCGCCCTCAAGCGCGGCATCGAGCAGGCCGTCGAGGCCGTCACCGCCGCCCTGCTGGAGCAGGCGAAGGAGATCGAGACCAAGGACGAGATCGCCGCCACGGCGTCCATCTCGGCCGGCGACAGCGCGATCGGCGAGCTCATCGCCGAGGCGCTCGACAAGGTCGGCAAGGAGGGCGTCATCACGGTCGAGGAGTCCAACGCCCTCGGCCTGGAGCTCGAGCTCACGGAGGGCATGCGCTTCGACAAGGGCTTCCTGTCGGCGTACTTCGTGACCGACCCGGAGCGCCAGGAGGCCGTCCTCGAGGACGCCTACGTGCTGCTCGTCGAGTCGAAGATCTCGAACGTCAAGGACCTGCTGCCGCTGCTGGAGAAGGTCATCCAGTCCGGCAAGCCGCTGTTCATCGTCGCCGAGGACGTCGAGGGCGAGGCCCTGGCCACGCTCGTCGTCAACAAGATCCGCGGCACCTTCAAGTCCGTCGCCGTCAAGGCCCCGGGCTTCGGCGACCGCCGCAAGGCGATGCTGCAGGACATGGCCATCCTCACGGGCGGCCAGGTCGTGTCCGAGACCGTCGGCCTCAAGCTCGACACCGTGGGCCTCGAGGTCCTCGGCACCGCGCGCAAGATCGTCGTGACCAAGGACGAGACCACGATCGTCGAGGGTGCCGGCGACGCCGCGCAGATCGCCGGTCGCGTGAACCAGATCCGCGCGGAGATCGACAACTCCGACTCGGACTACGACCGCGAGAAGCTCCAGGAGCGCCTCGCCAAGCTGGCCGGCGGCGTGGCCGTCATCAAGGCCGGTGCGGCGACCGAGGTCGAGCTCAAGGAGCGCAAGCACCGCATCGAGGACGCCGTGCGCAACGCCAAGGCGGCCGTCGAGGAGGGCATCGTCGCCGGTGGTGGCGTGGCGCTCATCCAGGCCGGTGCCGTCGCGTTCGAGAAGCTCGAGCTCACCGGTGACGAGGCGACCGGCGCGAACATCGTGAAGGTCGCGATCGACGCCCCGCTCAAGCAGATCGCGGTCAACGCGGGCCTCGAGGGCGGCGTCGTGGCGGAGAAGGTGCGCAACCTCCCGTCCGGCCAGGGCCTGAACGCCGCGACCGGCGTCTACGAGGACCTGCTGGCCGCGGGCGTCAACGACCCGGTCAAGGTCACCCGCTCCGCGCTGCAGAACGCGGCGTCCATCGCGGCGCTGTTCCTCACCACGGAGGCGGTCGTCGCCGACAAGCCGGAGAAGGCCGCACCGGCCGCTCCGGACGCCGGTGGCATGGGCGGCATGGACTTCTGAGCCACGCCGCACGCGGGCGCTGAGCGTCCGCACCGCACGCACGACGGGCCGGTCACCCCTCCGGGGGTGGCCGGCCCGCCGCGTACCCGCCCCGGGCGCGTACCCGCCCCGGGCGTGTGCCAGCCCCGGGCGTGTGCCCGCCCCCGGGCGCGAGTTCGGCACTCCGAGTCGAGTTCGGCAGCTGCAGCTGCCGAACTCGCACGCGTACTGCCGAACTCGCGGGGCGGGGCCGGGTGGGGCGGGGCCGGGCGGGGCGGGCGGCGTGGGGGGTGGGTCAGGTCGGGCGGCGGCGGTCGCGGGCCGGGACGCGCAGGCCCGAGGCGCGCAGGCGGCGGATGAGCTCGCCCGCGGAGACCGGTTCGGCGCCGAGCGCGACGAGGGCGGCGTGCCGGTCGTCGGGCACGTCGTAGTGGTCGAGGTCGAACGCCCGCCGGGGCAGCCCGGCGCGCGCGGCGAACGCGTGCAGCTCGTCCAGCGACGTGTCGCTCACGAGGTGCGACCAGGTGCGGCCGTGCCGCGGCCAGAGCGGCGGGTCGACGAGGACCGTCACGCCCCGGGCCGCACCGGGTGCCGGTCGGCGGGCGTGGCCTCGGCGGACCCGGCCGGGCCGGCCGAACCCGCGGCGTCCGGCCCCGCGACGCCCTCGGCAGCGGCGCCCTGGCCGGTGGCGCCGCCCTCGAGCTCCGCGAGCACCTTGTCGAGCTTGTGGAGCTCCGCGCCGAGGTTCTGCCGGGCGGGCTCCTCCCACGCGGCGCCCAGGGGGCTGACGAACAGGCTGGGCCGGCCGAGGAGCTTGCGGACGATGCGCTGCCGTGCGCGGATGTAGTCCGCCATGGGGATGTCGGCGTACTCCTCACGGACGTCGTGCAGGTACGCCTTGTAGCGCTGCGGCTCGGCGGCCAGCATCGCGAGGTCGGCGTCGCAGAGCACGGCGCAGTCGAAGTCGGCGGGGTCGGCGCTGTGCCGGACGAGGGCGATCACGAGCTGGTGGACGCGCTCGACCCGGTCGGCGGGGACTCCCAGCCCGGTGAGCTGCTCGCGGGCGAGGACGCCCGAGGCGACCTCGTCCTCGCCGCCGCGGTTGGCGTACGCCGCGACGTGCGCCGCGTCGAACACGGCGCCGTGGTACCAGGCCGCGAGCCGGACCAGGTCGGGCTCGTGCGTCTCCTCGGCGAGCTCGTCGACGCGGGCGAGCACGTCGGTCAGGTGCCGGAGGTTGTGGTACGTCCGCCCGGGTCCGGTCCAGCGGCCGACGAGGTCCGCCCCGACCTCCCGGATCTCGTCCGGCGGTGCGGTCGCCCCCGCACCCTGCGCGCTGCGGACGAACGCGGACAACAGCCACTGTGGCGCGTCGTAGACGCCCATGGACAAGCCTCACTGCACCAGACGACCCTGCTCGGACGCGCCATCGTAGCCCCAAGCCCGGACGGCCGCGCACGCGGGTCCGGTCAGTCGCCCGGGTGATCCTGTGACGTGCGCGAGCTCCCGGACTCGCCCGCGGGGAGCGCCACGCGGACGGTCGCACCGCCGCCGGGCGTCGCGGTGATCGCGACCTCGCCGTGGTGCGCCTCGACGATCGCCGCGACGATCGCCATGCCGAGCCCGGCGCCGCCGCCGGTGCCGTTGCCCTCGCGGGTGCGGGACGCGTCGACCCGGTAGAACCGCTCGAACACGCGGTGGGCGTGCTCGGGGGCGATGCCGGGTCCGTGGTCGCGCACCTCGACGACCACGCGGTCCCCGAGCCGCCCGACCGACAGCTCCGCCGGCGAGCCGGCCGGGGTGTGTCGCGCGACGTTGCCGATGAGGTTCGCCAGCACCTGCCGCAGCCGGGGCTCGTCGCCGACCACGACCGACGGTCCCGCCGACGCGCCGGCGAGCGAGCCGACGCGCACCTCGCGGGTCGGGTCGAGCGCGCGCAGGTCGTGGGCGGCGTCGGTCGTGAGGACGGCGAGGTCGACCGTGTCGGTGCGCCCGGGCCGGTTCGCGTCCAGGCGCGCCAGGGCGAGCAGGTCCTCGACGAGCCCGCCCATGCGGGTGGCCGACTGCTCGATGCGGCGCATCGTGTCGTCCACCTGCTCCTTCTCGGTGAGCGCGCCCATCCGGTACAGCTCGCCGTAGCCGCGGATCGCCGCGAGCGGGGTCCGCAGCTCGTGCGACGCGTCCGCGACGAACCGGCGCATCCGCTCCTCCGAGCGGGTCCGGTCGTCGAACGCCGCCTCGATCTGGCTGAGCATGGTGTTGAGCGCGGCGCCGAGCCGGCCGACCTCCGTGGTCTCCGGGGCGGGCGGCACGCGCTCGGACAGGTCCCCGGCGGCGATGCGCGCGGCCGTGGTCTCGATCTCCCGCAGCCCGCGCAGCGACCGCCGCACGGCCCAGCCGCCGACGACGACGCCGATGACGAGGATCGACAGGGCGCTCGACCACAGCAGCAGCGCGGCGCGGCGCACGATGTCCTGCACCTCGCCGAGCGGCTGCGCGAGCATCACGTACCCGACGACCGTCTTCCCCTCGTCGCCCGTGGAGGCGGTGATCGGCGACAGCGCGACCCGCCACGACGACCCGCGCAGGTCGCTGCCGACCGTGAAGAACGTGGTGCCGCCGGTCAGCCGGGAGGCGTCGACGGACGGCAGCCGCGGCGTGCCGAAGTCCTCGCGGGTGTCCTCCGTCGGGGTCACGTCGCCGGCCTCGCCGAAGATCTCGGCGCGCAGGGCGTAGTCGATCGCGCCCCAGCCGGTCTCGTCGTCCAGCACGGAGAGCGTGCCGTACTGGTGGTAGATCTGCGCGATCGAGTTCCCGTAGACGCGGTTGTTGGCGTCGAGCTTGGTGTCGACCTGCTTGACCAGGTAGTCCGACAGGAGCGTGGTCGTCACGGCGCCGGCGATCCCGAGCCCGGTGGCGAGCAGCACGGTGGTGATCCCGACGAGGCGGGCGAGCAGGGGGGTGCGCGCCCAGGCCGCGCGCAGCGGGGCCACCAGCCGGTCGGTGGCGGTCTGCGCGTCCTGCGCGTCGGCGGGGGCGGTCCCGCTCCCGGGGGGTGCGCCCGCGGCTGCCGGGCCGGCCGGCGCCGCGCCCGCCTGCGCCCCGGCCGCCGGCGGGCGGCGGTCCTGCTCGGGCCCGGCCGTCACGACCCGCTCGGCTTGCGCAGCATGTACCCCACGCCGCGCTTGGTCTGGATCAGGGGCGCGACCTTGGTGCCGTCGGGGAGCGTCACCTGGTCGACCTTGCGGCGCAGGTACGAGATGTACGACTCGACGATGTTCGCGTCGCCGCCCCAGTCGTACTGCCAGACGTGGTCGAGGATCTGCGCCTTCGACAGCACGCGGCCCGGGTTGAGCAGCAGGTAGCGCAGGAGCTTGAACTCGGTGGGGGACAGGTCCACGACCTGCCCGGCGCGGCGGACCTCGTGGCTGTCCTCGTCGAGCTCCAGGTCCTCGTAGCTCAGCACGCTCGCGGCGACGACCTCGCCCACGGCGGTGCGGCGCAGCACGGCGCGGATGCGGGCCACGACCTCCTCGAGGCTGAACGGCTTGGTGACGTAGTCGTCGCCGCCGACGGTGAGGCCGGTGATCTTGTCGGCGGTCTCGTCGCGCGCGGTGAGGAAGACGACGGGCACGTGCTGGCCCTTCTCCCGCAGCCGCCGGGTCACGGTGAAGCCGTCCATGTCCGGCAGCATCACGTCGAGCACCAGCAGGTCGGGCTGCACCTGCTTGGCGAGGCGCAGCGCGGTGCCCCCGTCGGCGGCGGCGTGCACCTCGAACCCGGCGAAGCGCAGGGAGGTGGCGAGCAGCTCGCGGATGTTCGGCTCGTCGTCGACGACGAGGAGCCGTGCCTCGGGGGTGTGCGGTGCGGCGGTCACCGTCTCAGTGTGCGCCCGGTTCCTGGATGCTGCCTGGGAGCGCGCTGGTCGTGACCGCGGCGCGGTACGGTGCTGCCTCGTGAGTGCCGACTCCCCCACGACCCCCGTCCTCACCGTCGTCCAGCTCGACGAGACCGCGCCGCTGGACCGGTTCGCCGACGCGCTGCCCGGGGTGCAGGTGCGCCTGGTGCGCGCGCACGCGGACGAGGTCCCCTCCGGCGTGCGCGACGGCCTGCTGGTGCTCGGCGGGGAGACCAACGCCTACGACGACGCGCCGGCGGTCGCGACCACGCGCGCGCTGCTGGCGGATGCGGTGGCGGCCGGCGTGCCCGTGCTCGGCATCTGCCTCGGCGCGCAGCTGCTCGCTGTGGCCGCCGGCGGCCGGGTGCACGTCGACGCGCCCCCGGGGCGCGAGGCCGGCGTGGTCGACGTGCGCTGGCGCCCGGAGGCCGCGGCGGACCCGCTGCTCGGCGCGCTGGCCGCCGACGCCGGGCGGAGCACCCCCATGCCGACGATGCACGGCGACGCCATCGTCGACCTGCCCCGGGGCGCGACCTGGCTCGCCGCGTCCCGCACCTACCCGTACCAGGCCTTCCGCGTGGGCGAGCGCGCGTGGGGTCTGCAGTTCCACCCGGAGGCGTCGCCCGCGACGATGCACCGCTGGGCGGAGCTCGCCGGCGACGCGGACGTCGCGGCGATCGACGCCGCGGTGGCGGCCGCCGACGCCCAGGTGCTCGTGGACGGCCGGCGCATCGCGGAGACCTTCGCCCGGCTCGTCGTCGCCCGGGCGTCGGAGACCGCCGCCGCCTGAGCCCCGCACGCGCCACGGCCCGGCCGCCCCTCGCGGGGTGACCGGGCCGTCGAGCGTCCGGGGTGGGACCCGGGTCAGGCCTCGATCTGCGGCGTGACCGGCGTCGTCCCGAGCTGCTGCGGCCGGCCGCCGGACTTCAGCGCGGCGAGGCGCGCCTCGATCTCGATCTCCTCGCCCGAGGCCTCGAGCTCGGCGAACTGCGCGTCGAGCGACGACGCCGCGATCTCCGCCTGGCCCATCGCGAGGGCCTCCTCGCGGCGCACCTTCTCCTCGAAGCGGGCGAGCTCGCTCGTCGGGTCGAGCACGTTGATCGAGGAGATCGCCGTCTGCACGGTCTGCTGCGCCTGCGCCGACTTCTGCCGCGCCACCAGGGTGTCCCGGCGCTGCTTGAGCTGGCCCAGCTTGTCCTTCATCTGCGCCAGGCCGGACTTGAGCTTCTCGACCGTCTCGCGCTGCGACGCGATGATCGGCTCGGAGTCGCGGACCTCGCCCTCGGCGGCGATCTGCTTGCCGAGCGCGACCTTGGCCAGGTTGTCGAACTTGTCGGCGTTCGCCGCGTCGCCCGCCTGGCGGTACTGATCGGCGCGCGACGACGCGGCCAGCGCCTTGGCACCCCACTCGCGTGCCGCGGCGACGTCCTCGTTGTAGTCCTGCTCCGCCAGGCGCAGGTTGCCGATCGTCTGCGCGATCGCCTTCTCGGCCTCCGCGATCGAGTTCGTGTAGTCCCGGACCAGCTGGTCCAGCATCTTCTGGGGGTCCTCGGCCTGGTCGATCAGGGCGTTGATGTTCGCCCGAGCGAGCTGGGTGATCCGCCCGAAGATGCTCTGCTTCTCCGTCATCGCCTGGTGCCTCTCTCGTGTGGTGCGCCTGCCGAACATGATCAGAACCCGCCGCCCCGGCCGCCGCCGCCGAAGCCGCCGCCCCCGCCGAAGCCGCCGCCGTGGCCGCCGCCCCCGAAGCCCCCGCCGCCGCCGTGCGCGCCGCCGCCGCCCCAGCCGCCGCCCCCGCCGCGCAGGATCGAGTCGATGATGATGCCGCCCAGCACCATCCCGCCGATGTCGCCGAGACCGCCGCCGCCCCCGCCGCGGGGGCCGCCGCGTCGCTGCTCGTCGTACCAGTCGACGTCGCGCTGGGCGAGCGACTGCGCCTCGCGGACGAGCCGCTCCGCCTGCTGCGCCGCCACCAGGCCTTGCTCCGGGTCGGTCTCCCGCTGGTCCACCGCGGCGCGGAACAGCCGGTGGGCCTCCGCGAGGCGGGTGCGGGCCTCCGGGCCGACGGCGCCGCGGCGGGTCTCCACGTAGTCGGTGGTGCCGCGCAGGGCGGAGTCCACGCGGCCGAGCGTCTGCTCGAGCAGCTGCCGGGAGCGCGCGGCGCGGTCCTGCGCCTCGCGCATCGGCGCGAGCGCCTGGTCGATCGCGGCCTCGGCGTCCGTGATGGTCGCGAGCGCGGCGAGCGGGTCGCCCTGCCCGTCGCGGGCGGCGCGCGCGGTGGCGATCGCGGCGCGGGCGGCCTCGGCGCGGGCCGACACCTCCGGGTGCCGGGGCGCGAGCCGGTCGGCGTCCTCGAGGTCCGAGCCGATCGACGCGACGGCCGCGTCCAGCCGCGCGCCGATGGTGGCGAGGTCCGTGCCCGCGCGGTCGACGGCGTCCAGCAGCGTCGTGACCTGCCCGAGCGCCTCCTCGGCGGCGCGGGCGTACCGCACGGCGATGCCGCGGTCACCCGCGGCGACGGCCTGGCGCCCCTGCCCGATCGCCGTGCCCACCTCGTCGAGCAGCCGCAGCGCCTGGTCCGGGTTGCCGGTCACGGAGGCGAGCGAGGTGGCCGGGTAGGTCGCGGCGAGCGTGGCGAGCGTGCCGCGCGCGGCCTCGACGCGGGCGCGCAGGGCAGCGGCGACACGCTCGTGCGCGTCCAGCGCCTCGCCGGCACGCGACTCCACGTCCCGCAGGCGGTCGAACGCCTCCTTCTGCGCGTCGAGCGCGTCCGAGACCTGGTCGACGATCGCCAGGATGCGCCCGGCCGTCTGCCGCACCTGCGGCTCGGTGTCCGGGACGTCGTCGTCGAGCGTCTGACGGAGCCGGAACGCCTCGGTGACCTGGGCCTTCGCCTGGGCCAGGACCTGCTCGAACTCGCGGGTCGCGTCCGGGCCGAACTGCGCCTGGGCGAAGCCGAGCTCCTGCTCGGAGGACCGCAGGGCGTCGTCCGCGCCCACGAGCGCCGACGACGAGCGGCGGTCGAGCTCCGCGGTCGGCAGCTCGGCGTACGGGTCGGCGGGGCGGCCCGGCACCTGGGGACCCCCGGCGCCGGCGGGCGTCGTGAGGCGGGAGCGGCGGCGGGCGCTCGCCCAGCCGACCGCGGTGAGCACCGCGATCACCACGAGCCCGCCGACGAACAGCCAGCCCAGCGCCGACCCGCCGCCGCCCCCGGTCGCGGCCTCGCGGATGCCGTCGGCGGCGGTCACGGCGGCGCCCGACCAGTCGTCCTGACGCAGCCGGTCCTCGACGTCGGCGGCCACGCCGTCGAGCGCGCTGCCCGACAGCCCGTCCACCGACTCCGGCGCCAGCACGTACGAGCGCTGGTCGACGGCGACGGCCAGCACCATGTCCTGCGAGCCGAGGCCGGTCTGCTGCGCCGTCTGCTGCACCCAGTCCAGACGGTCGAGGTCGCCGAAGTCGTCCACGTACACGACGTACAGCTGGTACGGGGTGGCCTCCGCGAGCTCGTCCAGCGCGGCCTGCACCGTGCCCTCGTCACCGCCCAGGACGCCCGCCTGGTCGGTGATCTCGCCGGCGAGCGCCAGCGGGTCGCTCGCCGGCACGACCGGGCCGGCGGGCGCGGACGACGCGGCCACGGCCGGGGTCAGCGGGACGGGCGCCGCCGGGGCGGCCCCCACCAGGAGCGGTGCCGCGAGCAGCACGGGGACGAGCGGGAGGGCGGCGGACCAGCCACGGGACGACGACGGCACCCGACGATCCTTTCTCAGGGCGTGCACCCGTCGCAACGGAGGAACACGCGCCGCGGTTCCCGCTCCGCTCCCGCTCCCGCTCCCGCTCCCGCTCCGCTCCCGCTCCCGCTCCCGCGCGCTCCCGTTCCGCTCCCTCGCCCGCTCCGCCCGGGTACCCGTGCACCGAGAGTCCAGGACACGCCCGGGGGCGCGGCTGGTACGCCGGCGTGTCCTGGACTCTCGGCGACCACACGGGAGCCCGGTCGCGGGCCGCGCGGGGGTGCGGGGGTGCGGGGTGCGCAGGGGGTGCGGGGTGCGCGCGGGGGTACGGGGTGGGCGCGGGGGACGGGGCAGTGCGCGCGAGGTGCGGGGTGCGCGGGGTGCGAGGCGCGCGGGGGACGGGGCAGTGCGCGCGAGGTGCGGGGTGCGCGGGGTGCGAGGCGCGCGGGGGACGGGGCAGTGCGCGCGGGGGCGGGGGCGTCAGGCCGGCTGCTCGAGGTCCTCCGCGTCGACGATGCGGTAGGCGTAGCCCTGCTCCGCGAGGAACCGCTGCCGGTGCGCCGCGAAGTCCTGGTCGACGGTGTCCCGCGCGACGACCGCGTAGAAGTGCGCGGTGCGTCCGTCGCCCTTCGGGCGCAGCAGCCGGCCGAGGCGCTGGGCCTCCTCCTGGCGGGACCCGAACGAGCCGGAGACCTGGATCGCGACGGACGCCTCGGGCAGGTCGATCGAGAAGTTCGCGACCTTCGACACCACGAGCGTCGTGATCTCCCCGGCCCGGAACGCGTCGAACAGCCGCTGCCGCTCGTTCACGGTGGTCGACCCGGTGATCACGGGCGCGCCGATGTCGTCCGCGAGCTCCTCGAGCTGGTCGATGTACTGGCCGATGACGAGCAGCGGCTCCCCGGCGTGCCGGGCGACGAGCTGCTTGACGACCTGCGTCTTGCCCGGGGCGCTGGCGGCGAGGCGGTACTTGTCCTCCGGCTCGGCGGTCGCGTAGAGCATGCGGTCCCGGTCGGGCAGCGTGAGGCGGACCTCGACGCAGTCGGCGGGCGCGATGTAGCCCTGCGCCTCGATGTCCTTCCACGGGGCGTCGTACCGCTTGGGGCCGATGAGGCTGAACACCTCGTCCTCCCGGCCGTCTTCGCGCACGAGCGTGGCGGTGAGCCCGAGGCGCCGGCGGGCCTGGAGGTCGGCGGTCATCCGGAAGATCGGGGCCGGCAGCAGGTGCACCTCGTCGTAGACGATGAGGCCCCAGTCGCGGGCGTCGAGCAGCTCCAGGTGGGGGTAGACGCCCTTCCGCCTCAGCGTGAGCACCTGGTACGTCGCGATCGTGACGGGGCGGATCTCCTTGCGGGAGCCCGAGTACTCGCCGATCTCGTCGGGCGTCAGCGAGGTGCGGCGGACCAGCTCGTCCCGCCACTGCCGGGCGGAGACGGTGTTGGTGACGAGGATCAGCGTCGTGGTCTTCGAGCGGGCCATCGCCGCGGCGCCGACCAGCGTCTTGCCGGCGCCGCAGGGCAGCACGACGACGCCGGAGCCGCCGTGCCAGAAGCCGTCCGCCGCCTCGGCCTGGTACGGCCGCAGCTGCCACGGGCGGGGCGTGCCGTCGGGCGTCGGGTCGGACTCGCCGGAGGTGTCGAGGTCGATGGGGTGCGCCTCGCCGTCGACGTAGCCCGCGAGGTCCTCCGCCGGCCAGCCGAGCTTGAGCAGCGCCTGCTTGAGGGTGCCGCGCTCGGAGGCGTGGACGACCACGTCGGTGTCGTCGAGCCGCTCGCCGACCAGACCGGCGGTGCGCCTGGACCGCAGCACCTCGGCCAGTACGGCGGCGTCCAGCGCGTGCAGCACCAGCCCGTGCACGGGGTGCGCGACGAGCTGCAGCCGCCCGTACCGGGACATGGTCTCGGCGACGTCGACCAGCAGCGCGTGGGGCACCGGGTAGCGCGAGTACTCGAGCAGCGTGTCGACGACCTGCTCGGCGTCGTGGCCCGCGGCCCGGGCGTTCCACAGGCCCAGCGGCGTCAGCCGGTAGGTGTGGACGTGCTCGGGGGCGCGCTCCAGCTCGGCGAACGGGGCGATCGCGCGGCGGCAGGCCTCCGCCTGGTCGTGGTCGACCTCGAGCAGGAGGGTCTTGTCGCTCTGGACGATCAGGGGTCCGTCGGTCATGCGGGGTCCGTCCTCCACGGGTCGGGGGCGTGGTCGGCGGCGTCGGGGCCGGCGACCGGGGTGACCGCGGCCACGCGGTGCGCGGCGACGACGATCTCGGCGTCCCGGGTCGTGTCGACGACGCGCACCCGTCCGCCGTCCACGCGGACGGGACGGACGCGCCGCCGCTCCAGGGCGCCGCGCGAGCCGACCACGTCCAGCCACACCTCGGCGTGCCCGGCGGCCGCCTCGCGCAGCAGCCCCAACGCCTCGGCGACGTCGGCTGTTCCCCCCGCGCGGCCCGCGCCGGCGGGGCGGGCGCCGGCGGCGCCGGGCGTCCCGGGTGCGGCGCCCGCCCCGGGTGCGGCGCCGCGGTGCGACGCGGCCCCGTGCTCCGACCCGGCACGCCGCAGCACGCCGACCAGCGCCGCCGCCCGCTCGGCCGGCGGCACCCCGCCGCGTGCCGGCTCGTCGGCGCGCGGACGGGGGGCGGCGACGCGGCGGACCGTCGGCGCGGCGTGCAGCACCTGCCCGTCGGGCGTCTCGGCCACGGGGGCGAGGCCGTGCGCGCGCAGCGCGGCGAGCAGCTCGTGCACCGGCGCCTGCGCGGCGAGCACGGTGGGCGCGAGCCGCACCAGGCCGAGCGCGGCGTGGCGCGGGTCCTCCGCGAGGCCCGCGAGCAGGGCCGGGTCCTCGACGCGGACGTACGACGAGGCGCTGCCCACGCGCAGCCGGCCGTGCCGCCGGGCGGCGTCGCGGACCAGGTACTCCAGCGGCTGCGGCACGCGGCCCCGGGCGTGCGCGGCGAGCTCCCCGAGCAGGTCGTCGGCGGACCGGCCCGCGTCGAGGGCCGCGCGCACCGACTCCGGCGTGAACCGCACGGTCAGGGCGCCGCCGCGGGACTCGACCCGGGCGCTCGCGTCCAGCAGCGCCTCCAGGGCGGCGCCCGGGCGCCCGGGGACGATGCCCGTGAGATCGGCCTGCAGCAGCAGGTCGTCGACGGCGGCGGGCAGGGCCGCGTCCAGCGCACGCGCCAGGGCCGGCAGGGGGTCGTCGTCCCGCAGCGCGCGGGCGGCGGCGGGCAGGGCGCCCGCGCCGAGCACCCCCAGCCAGCCGGCCTCGCGCAGCACGGCCCCCACCGCGTCCGCCGGCGGCACGGCCCGGGGCGTGCGCCACGCGAGCACGGCGCGCACCTGCTCCGCCGCCGGGGCGGCGCCCGGCGCGAGGGCCTCGAGGACGTCGAGCACCTGCCGGCGCAGGCGCGGCGCCCACGGCCGGGCGCCGTCCGGGCCGAGCGCCGCGCGCACCCCGCCGCGGTCGTCCCGGGTGCCGACCAGGGCCGGCGTGCGCGTGGTCGTCGCCCACCACGCCGCGAGCCGGGCCCAGCGCCCGGGCAGGTCCTGGGCGAGCCACTCGTCGGCGGCGGTGGTGGGGACCCAGTGCGGCGTCTCCTCCCCGTCGTCGCGCACCAGGCCGCCGGCGCCGGCGAGCTCGACGACGAGCGCCGCCTCCGGCTCGGCGACCTCGAGCGCCGCGGCCGTGCGGCGCAGGTCGCGGACCCCGAGCCCTCCGGCCCGCAGCACCGGCGGCGGTGCCTGCTCCCACAGCCGGACCAGCCCGGCCACGAGGCGCACGGCCCGCTCGGCCGCCGCGGCGTGCTCGGCCTCGACCAGGGCGGCGTCGCGGTGCGGGAGGTCCGCGTCGCCGGGCGGGGTGGCCGGCGCCCGGTGCGTCCGGCCGTCGCGCAGCACGAGGGCGACGGACCGGGGGAGCAGCACGTGCCGGTCGTCCGCGCGCACGAGCAGCCCGAGCCGCAGCAGCTCGGTCACGGCGTCGGCGGCGGGCCCGGACGCCGGGCGGACGCCGACCGGGGGACCCCAGGTGAGCGCGTCGAGCACCGCCCTGCCCGCGGCGGGCGCGGACGCCAGCGCCTCCCGCACGGCGGCCTCGTCCGGGTCGTCCGCGCGCGCGGACGCGAGCCCGGCGGCACCGGGACCGAGCAGCTCGGCGACGCCCGGCGCGGGGCGCAGCACGGGGTCGGCGGCGCGACCGCCGACGGGGTGCAGCAGCGCGAGGTCGGTCGCGTCGCGGAGGGCCTCGCGCACGCCCGGGGCCGCCGCCCGGTCGGCGCCGACGGCCGCCACGACGTCACGGGCACGCACCCCCGCGCCGGGGTCGGCGACCGCGTCGGGGCCGGCGAGCAGCACGACCACCGACTCCACGGCCTGCAGCACCGCCGCGTCGACGCCGGCGAGCGCCCGCTCCAGGCTGGGGCGGCTGGTCGCCCGCGCGGCGAGGGACGCCAGGGTCGCGGGGGAGGGGTGCGCGAGGTCGGGCCGACGCAGCAGCAGGCGCACCAGGTCGTCGTCGGACCTGCCCCGCAGGTGCTCGCTGAACGTGGCCATCCGCACCACGATACGGCGCGGGCCGCGGCACCCGGCGCGTCGGCCGACGGCCGGGAACCGGCGGGTGCACGATGCGGTGCACCGCGCGCCGACCCGGTGCGCCGGTGCGACGGGAGGCAGCGGTGGCGGGTGTGCGCCGGACGCGCGTGGTGGTCGCGAGCACGGCGGGGATCTTCGTCGAGTCGCTGGACTGGACGATGTACGGCCTGCTGGCGCCGTACTTCGCCGGGCAGGTGTTCCCCGGGGACGACCCGGTGACGAAGGTGCTCGGCGCGTACGCGGTGTTCGCGATCGGGTTCGTGGCCCGGCCGGTCGGGTCGTACCTCATGGGGCGGGTCACCGACACCCGCGGCCGCCGGACCGGGCTGCTGGTGTCCGTCTCGCTGATCGCCGTCGGCTCGGCCCTGATCGCCGCGGCACCGACCTACGCCGTCGCGGGGTGGTGGGCCGCGGTCGTCGTGGTCGCCGCCCGGGTGCTGCAGGGCATCGCGATGGGCGGCGAGGTCGCGACGGCCGCGACGTACGTGGTCGAGGTCGCGCCCGCGGACCGGCGGCACCGGTACGGGGCGTTCGCGTACTCCGGGGACGCCCTCGGGACGCTCGGCGCGACGGTCGTGCTCGCCGTGCTGCTGGGCGTGCTCGGGGCGGACGCCGTGCGGGACGGCGGCTGGCGGGTCGCGTTCGTCGTCGCCGCGCTCTGCGGGCTGCTCGCGCTGTGGATCCGGCGCGGCGTGCCCGAGTCGGAGGTGTTCGAGCGGTCCCGCGCGGCCGGCCTGCAGGCGCCCGGGCCGCTGCTGCGCGCCCACGCCGGGCGGATGGCGCTCGCGTTCATGCTCACCATCGGCTCCACCATGGGCGTGTACTTCGGGTCCGTGTACCTGCCGGAGTTCGCCGGCCACACCGGCCGCTACACCGAGGCCCAGGCCACGTCGCAGCACACGGTCGCGCTCGTCTGCCTGCTGGTCGCGATGATCGCCTCCGGGTTCCTCGCCGACCGGTTCGGGCCGCTCGCGCTGATCCGCACCGGGTTCACGGCCGCGGCGGTGCTCGTCGTGCCGCTGATGCTGGGGCTGGCGTCCGGGGTGCTGCCGTACGTGGTCGCCGCGCCGCTGCTCACGACCTGCGTCGGGCTGCAGCTCGGCGTCACCCCCGTCGCCGGTGCGCGGCTGTTCCCGGTGCCGATCCGCGCCGTGGGGCTGGGCGTGCCCGCCGGGGCCGCCATCGCCCTGTTCGGCGGTACGTTCCTGTTCGTGGCCGAGTGGTTGATCGCGCAGGACGCGCTGCGCCTCGTGCCCGTCTACGCCGCCGTCGGCCTCACGGTCTCCGCCGTCGGGTCGTGGCTGGTGTCCGAGCGCCTCATGTACCCCGCCGACACCCCGGCGGAGCCCGCTGCCCTGGAGGTCTGATGCTCGACCCCGCCGTCCTGACCGCGCTGCGCGAGGAGGCCGCCGCCCAGCTCCCGGAGGTCGTCGCCCTGCGGCACGCGCTGCACCGCACCCCGGAGCTCGGCCTGGACCTGCCGCGCACGCAGGCGCTCGTGCTCGAGGCGCTCGCGCCGCTCGACCTGGAGGTCGCGACCGGCACCGGGCTGACGTCCGTCGTCGCGGTGCTGCGCGGCGGGCGCCCCGGCCCCGCGGTGCTGCTGCGCGGCGACATGGACGCGCTGCCGGTCACCGAGGACTCCGGCGAGCCGTTCGCCTCCGAGAACCCCGGCGTCATGCACGCGTGCGGGCACGACCTGCACGTCGCAGGGCTGGTCGGCGCGGCGCGGCTGCTCGCGGCGCGGCGCGACACGCTGCCCGGCTCGGTCGTGCTGATGTTCCAGCCGGGTGAGGAGGGCGACCACGGCGCCCGGCACATGATCGACGAGGGCGTGCTCGACGCGGCCGGCGAGCGGGTGGTCGCCGCGTACGGGCTGCACGTGCTGTCGGCCCTGCTGCCCGCCGGTCTGGTCACCTCCCGGCCCGGCACGATGCTCGCGGCCGCCGACACGGTGCACGTCACGGTCCACGGCCGGGGCGGCCACGGCTCCATGCCGCACCTCGCGCAGGACCCCGTGCCCGTCGCGGCCGAGATCGTCCTGGCCCTGCAGGCCGCGGTCACCCGGCAGTTCGACGTCTTCGACCCGGTGGTCGTCACCGTCGGGCGGATCGAGGCCGGCACCACCGACAACGTCATCCCCGCCGAGGCCCGGCTCGAGGCGACGGTCCGCACGTTCTCCGAGGCCACCCACGGGGTCGTCGCCGAGCGGCTGACGCGGGTGTGCGAGGGCGTCGCCGCCGCGCACGGCCTGTCCGTCACGGTCGACTACCGGCCGGGGTACCCGGTCACGTCGAACACCCCCGGCGAGGTCGAGCGCGCCGCGGGCCTCACCCGCGCGCTGTTCGGCGAGGCGGCCTACTACCCGGCGCCGCAGCCGCTTCCCGGGGCGGAGGACTTCTCGTACGTCCTGCAGCAGGTGCCCGGCACGTACCTGGGCCTCGGGGCGACCCCCGCGGGGCTGGACCCCGCGACGGCCGCGTACAACCACGCGGCCCAGGCCCGGTTCGCCGACGAGGCGCTCGCGGTCGGCCCGGCGGTGCTCGCCGCGCTCGCGCTGGACCGCCTCGCGGAGGGCTGAGCGGTGGGCTGAGCAGCGGCGCCACCCGTCCGGGTGCTCAGGTCCCGGGCGTCGGTGCCGATCAGCAGGGTGTCAACGCCCTCGCGCGGCCCTGGGAGCGCGCGCGCCGACCGGAAGGGACCCCATGGCCCCGATCACCGCCGGGCACCTGCCCGGGGCGACGCACGAGGTGTGCGTCGCGCGCCAGGGCATCTACGACGTGCTCAGCCGCCCGATCGGCCACGAGCTGCTGTTCCGCGCGAGCTCCGACGCCGTCGAGTCCGGCGTCCGCCCCGGCATCGACGACAACCGCGCGACCGCGACGGTCATCGTCGCGACGCTCACCGAGTTCGGCGTCGAGGACCTCGCGGGCAGCGGCGACCTGTTCGTCAACGTGCCCCGGTCCTTCATCGTGGACGAGCTGCCGGTGGCGCTCGACCCGCACCGCGTCGTCCTCGAGGTGCTCGAGCAGGTGCCCGCGGACGAGGAGGTGGTCGCGGGCGTCGAGCGGCTGCGCCGGCTCGGCTTCGGCATCGCGCTGGACGACTTCGTGCCCGGCGACGCGCGCTGGCCGCTGCTGCCGCTGTGCGACTACGTCAAGGTCGACATGTCGGACGTGGGCGACCGGCTCGCGGAGTTCGCCGCGCAGCTGCGCGAGGAGGCGCCGACCGCCGCCCTGGTCGCGGAGCACGTGGAGGACGAGGACGACTTCCTCGCCGCCCAGGACGCCGGGTTCGACCTGTTCCAGGGCTACCACTTCCGGCGCCCGACGGTGCTGACCCGGCCCGCGCTCGCCCACCACGCGATGGTCGCCGGCCGGCTGCTCGTCCAGCTCGGCGACCCGCAGGTGTCCTACCGCCGGCTGGCCCGGCTCACCGCGGCCGACCCGGCGATCGCGCTCAAGGTGTTCCGGGTCGTGAACAGCGTCTCGGGCGCGGGGCGGACCGTCCGCAACCTGCACCAGGCGCTCGTGCTGCTGGGGCGGGAGCGGTTCCGGGCGATGCTCGTGCTGGAGGTGCTCGCCACCGCCGGCCACCACGACGACGAGATCCCCCTGATGGCGCTGGCCCGCACGCGCGCCGCCGAGATCCTCGCCCCGCAGGACCCGCTCGAGGCGTCGACCGAGGCCCTGGTGCGCATCGTCTCCGAGCTGCTCGACGTCCCCGTGGCGGACCTGGACCCGGAGCTGCACCGCTCGCAGCCCAGCGCCCGCGTGGTCGCGGCCTGCGACGTGCTCGACGCGTACCTCGACGCCATCGCCGAGGAGCACTCGCCGAGCATCCGCTCCCCGTACTCCGCGCTGCACGTGTCGCTGGTGTACCTGACCGCGCTGCGCGAGGCCCGGGCGCTGCTCGCCACCGTGTACCAGCCGGTGCCGCGGCTGCAGGCCCTGGACGGCGAGCCGGACGACGGCGTGGCGTTCGCCTGACCCGGGACGCCCCCCGCGGCCCCGGGCGTCGCGCCCGCGGCGGAGCGGGCGTGGGCGGGTGGCGCGACCGGTAGCCTGGTGACGTGCGGGCGGTCCGCGCGCTTCCGACGACACACCAGGGGATCGCAGTGCCCACCGGCAAGGTCAAGTGGTTCGACACCGATCGCGGGTTCGGCTTCATCGCCGCCGACGACGGCACCGAGGTGTTCCTGCACGCGTCCGCCCTGCCCGCCGGCATCGGCTCGCCGAAGCCCGGCACCCGCGTCGACTTCGGCGTCGCGGACGGCCGCCGCGGCCCGCAGGCGCTGTCCGTCAAGCTGCTCGACCCGGTGCCGTCGGTCGTGAAGGCCGCGCGCAAGCCCGCCGACGACATGGCGGTCATCGTCGAGGACCTCATCAAGGTGCTCGACCGCGTCGGCAACGACCTGCGCCGCGGCCGCTACCCCGAGAAGTCCCGCGCCGGCCAGGTCTCCGCCCTGCTGCGCGCCGTCGCCGACGACCTCGAGGCCTGAGATGGCGACGGCGACCCAGGACGCGGTGCTCGGCGGCGCCGTCGACCTCGCCCGCGAGGCGGCCCTCGACCTCGCGGAGCACCCCGAGGACGTCGGCGAGCACCTCGGGTACACGGTCGAGGCCGACCGCCTCGTCTCGCACCGCTTCGCCTGCACCGCGAAGGGCTACCGCGGCTGGGTGTGGACGGTCACGCTGTCGCGCGTGCCGCGCGCCCGCAAGGCCACCGTGTGCGAGGCGGTCCTGCTGCCCGGCGACGACGCCGTCCTGGCGCCGGCGTGGGTGCCGTGGGAGGAGCGCCTGCGCCCCGGTGACATCGGCCCCGGCGACGTGCTGCCGTTCCGCGCCGACGACCCCCGCCTGGAGCCCGGCTTCACGCCGACCGGCGACCCGGAGGTGGACGAGGTCGCGATCGGCGAGCTCGCGCTGGCCCGCAACCGGGTGCTGTCGCCCGTCGGCATCGCGGAGGCCGCCGAGCGCTGGTACCGCGGCCGGCAGGGCCCGGCGACCGCCGGGTCCGTCGCGTCCGCCGAGCCCTGCATGACGTGCGGGTTCCTGGTGCCGCTGCAGGGTCCGCTCGGCACGGTGTTCGGCGTCTGCGTCAACGAGTGGTCGCCCGACGACGGCAAGGTCGTCGCGCTCGAGCACGGCTGCGGCGCCCACTCGGAGACCGACGTCGAGCCGCGGCCCTCGGAGTGGCCGGACGTGCCCGTGACCCGTGACCTCGTGCTGGAGCCGACCTCGGGCACCGGGGACGCCGGGGCGGGGACGACCGCCGACGGGGTCGCGCCCGGGGCCGACGACACGGCCGCGACCGGGGACGACGCCACCGGGACCACCCCGGACGCCGGGGCCGACGAGGCCCCCGCCACGCAGCCGGGGCCGTGACCGCCGACGTCCTCGGCACGCGCGCGCTGCGCGAGCGGGTGCTCAGGACGTGGCGCACGGACCCGGCGCGGCTGCGCGAGGACGCGAACACCGAGGAGGACCACGCCCGCGGCTACTACCGCGACCGCGTGGTGGTGGAGCTGGCGCAGAACGCGGCCGACGCCGCCGTCCGCGCCGGTGTGCCCGGGCGGCTGCTGCTGCGGCTGACCGCGGCGGACGCCGACGCCCCGTCCGCGCAGGACGGGGACGGGGACGGTCGCGGACCCGGCGAGGGGTCCGGGCCCGACGGGGACGCGGTGCCTGGTGGGGACGCGGCGCCGGCCCGGGGCGCGGTGCCCGCTGGGGACGCGGTGCCGGGCGGGGGCGCGGCGGTCCTCGTCGCGGCGAACACGGGCGCGCCGCTGGACGCGGCGGGCGTGGCGTCGCTCGCGTCGATGCGCGCGTCCTCGTCGCGCGACTGGGGCGGGCCGGCGACGGGGGGCGGGCTGGTCGGGCGCTTCGGCGTGGGGTTCGCCGCGGTGCGCGCGGTGTCCGACGAGCTCGCGGTGCTCTCCACCTCCGGGGCGGTGCGGTTCTCGCTCGCGGAGACACGCCGGGACCTCGCGCTCGCCGCGGCCGGCGAGCCCCGGCTGGCCGAGGAGGTGGCCCGGCGCGAAGGCTCGCTGCCCGCGCTGCGGCTGCCCCGGGAGCACGCGGGCCGCCCGCCCGGCGGGTACGACACGGCGGTCGTCCTGGCGCTGCGCGACGAGGAGGCCGTCGACGCCGTGCGGCGGATGCTGGCCGAGGTCGGCGACACGCTGCTGCTCGCCCTGCCGGCGCTCACGGAGGTCGTCGTCGAGGACGACCTGGCCGGGACGCGGCGGCGCGTGGCCGACCTGGACCGGCGGTGGCGGCGGCGCACGGCGGAGGGTGAGCTCGACCCGGCCCTCGTCGCCGACCGGCCCGTGGAGGAGCGCGGCCGCCGCGGGTGGCGCGTCACGTGGGCGCTGCCGCGGGACGGGCGGGCGCCGGCGCCGGGGGCCGGGCGTGCCCCGGCCGTGCTGCACGCGCCGACGCCGACCGACGACCCCCTCGACCTGCCGGCCCTGCTCGTCGCGACGCTGCCGCTGGACCCGACCCGCCGGCGTGCGGCGCGCGGCCGGGCGACGGACGCGCTGCTCGACGTCGCGGGCGACCTGTACGCGCTGCTGGCGTCCGACGTGGCGTCCGACGGCGGGGACGCCCTGCGGCTGGTCCCGCTCGGTCTGCCGGCGGGTGAGGTCGATGCGGCCCTGCGCCCGCGGCTGCTCGACGCCCTGTCCCGCACCCCGCTCCTGCCGGCGGCCGCCCCCGAGAGGCCGGCAGGCGGGCGTGGTGCCGGCGGCGACGCCCCGGGTCCTGGCCTCTCGGCGGACGGCGCGGGCGGCAGCGGCGCCACCGCGGAGCTGGTCGAGCCGGGGCGGGCCGTCGCGCTCGCGGGGCCGGCCGCGGCGGAGCTGACGCGGGCGCTGGCGCCGTGGTTCGGCGGGATGGTGGTGCTGCCCGAGGGCGCCCTGCCGGCTGCGCGGTCACTGGGCGTCGAGGTGCGGGAGGCTGCCGACGTCGTGGACGAGCTGCCGGCCGCGGCGAACCTGCCGCCGGCGCGCTGGCGTGCGCTGTACGGCGCCCTGGACGCCGCGGTGGGGGACCCCCTGGTGCGGGAGGCGCTCGCCGGGCTGCCGGTGCCGCTCGCGGACGGGCGCGTGGTGCGCGGCGCGCGGGGCCTGCTGCTGCCCGTCGAGGGCCCGGACGACCACGAGCCGCTCGGCTCGCACGACGCGCACGACGCGCACGGCGCGCACGGCGCGCACGACGCGAACGGCGGGGCGGGCGCGGTGGCGGACGCGCTCGGCGTCCTCGGCCGCTGGGGCGTCCGGCTCGTGCACCCCGAGGCCGCGCACCCCGTGCTGGAGCGGCTCGGGGCGGCCCCCGCCGACCCGGCGGCGCTGCTGGCGCACCCGGGCGTGCGGCAGGCCGTGCTGGACCAGGCCGACGAGGACGACCTCGAGCTCGCCGGGCAGGTCACCGAGGCGGTGCTGACGCTGGTGCGCGCCGCGCTCGCCGAGGGCACGGACGCCGGTCTCGACCCCGGCGCGCCGGTGCCGGCGGGGCGCGCGGTGCTGGGCCTGCTCACGCTGCGCGACGCCGACGGGGAACCGGCGCCGGCGCACGGGCTGCTGCTCCCGGGGTCCCCCGCCGCGGCGCTGCTGGACGACCGGGTGCTGGCGCCGGTCGACCCGGCGGCGGTGGAGCGCTGGGGTCCCGCGGCGCTCGTCGCGGTGGGGGTGCGCGCCGACCTGGTGGTGCTGCGGCTCGCCGACGTCGCCACGTCCGGGCCCGACCTCGACGACGACTCCGGGCTCGTCGCGGACGGGCTCGACGGGTGGGACGACTACCTGGCCGAGGTCGCCCGGCTGCTCGGGGAGGGGGAGTCGCTGCCGGAGGTCGTCGCGGTGGCGGACCTCGACGCCGTCGACCCCGGGGCGTGGCCGCGGGTGCTCGCCCGGTTCGCGGAGCCCGGGCCGCTGCGCCGGGCGCTGCTCGACCCGGTGCGCCCGGAGGAGGGCACGGGGACCGCCCCGTCGTACACGGCGTGGTGGCTGCGGCACCGGTCGGGCCTCGTGCCGGGCGGGCCGTTCGCCGTCGCGGGTGCCGAGCCGGCCGCCACGCGGCTGCTGCCGCCGGCCCCGGAGGAGGTCGCCGGGCTGGACGACGCGGTGCTCGCCGCGCTGGGCGGCGTCGGGCGGGTGGCCGACGTGCCGGCCCCCGACTGGAACCGGCTGCTGCGGGCGGCGGCTCCGGTGGGTGCCCCCGTCGACCTCGCGCTGGCCGGGGCTGTCTGGGCGGCGTGGGCGGGACGCGCCCGGGCGTGGGCGGACGACGACGCCGCGCGGCCCGGGCTGGACGTGCTCCCCGCGCTCGTCGCCCCGGACCGGGTGGCCCTGGTGCACGCCGAGGACGTCGCGGTGGCGCCCGAGCCGATGTGGTGGCAGCGCACCGACGTGGCCGCGATGGTGCCGCCGGCGGGGCCGGTCGACCCGGACGACCTCGCGGAGGCGCTGGGGGTGCCGACCGCGGACGAGCTCGCCGACGGCGCGGTCGCGCAGGAGGACGGCGACGACGCCGGCGCGCTGAGCACCACGCCGCCCGCCGTGCGGACGCTGCTGCCGGGCGCCCCGCCCACCTGGGTGGAGCACGAGTCGCTGCGGGTGGACGGCGTGCCGGTCGACTGGTGGGTCGAGGGGGAGGGCCCGGAGGCGGTCGTGCACGCGACGCACCTCGCGGGCCTGGCGCGCGGGCTCGCCCAGGCCGCCGGGGCGTGGTCCCTGCGGCACGCCGTCGAGCTGGTGCTGCTCGAGCCGGAGCGGGCGGCCGAGCTCGCCGTGGAGCAGGCGGGCGACGGTCGCGGCATGATGACGGGGCGATGACCCGCTCCCTCCTGACCTCCGCGTACCTGCCCGCCCTGCTCTACGAGACGGGGCTCGGCGCCGTCACCCCGGTGGTCGCCCTGGTCGCCGCGGAGCTCGGTGCGGGCCTCGACCGCGCCGCGCTGGTCGTCGCGCTCGTCGGCGTCGGCCAGATCCTCGGGGACGTCCCGGCCGGGGCGCTCGCCGCCCGCGTGGGCGACCGCCGCGCGATGATCGTGGCCGCGGGGGTCGCCTGCGTCGCGCTGGTGACGTGCGCGCTCGCGCCCACGCTCCCGGTGCTCGGCGCGGGGGTGCTGGTGATGGGGGCCGCCTCCGCGGTGTTCCACCTGGCCCGGCAGGCGTACCTCACGGAGGCCGTGCCGGTCGTGAACCGGGCTCGCGCGCTGTCGACGCTGGGCGGGGTCGCGCGGATCGGCGTGTTCCTCGGGCCGTTCCTCGGCGCCGGGGTGCTGCACCTCGGCGGCCTGCGGTCCGTGTTCTGGCTCGCCGTCGTCACGAGCGTGGCGGCGGCGCTCGTCGTCGGCCTCGCGGGCGACCCGGACGACCCGCACGGCGCCCCGCGCCCCCGCGCCACCGTGTCGACCGCCACGCTGGTGCGGCGGCACGCGCGGCTGCTGGCGACGCTCGGCGTGGCGGTCGTCCTGGTCGGCGCCGTGCGCTCCACGCGTCAGGTCGTGCTGCCGCTGTGGTCGGAGCACCTGGGCCTGTCGCCCGCGACCACCAGCCTGGTGTTCGGGATCTCCGGCGCGGTCGACATGCTGCTGTTCTACCCGGCGGGCAGGGTGATGGACCGCCGCGGCCGGCTGTGGGTGGCGGTGCCGTCGATGCTGGTGCTGGGCGGTGCGATCGCGGCGCTGCCGCTGACGGACTCCCTCGCGGGGCTCACCGTGGTGGCGATGGTCATGGGGTTCGGGAACGGCATCGGCTCGGGCATCCTCATGACGCTCGGCGCGGACGTCGCACCACCGGACGCCCGGGCGCAGTTCCTCGGGGTGTGGCGGGTGTTCCAGGACTCCGGCGCGGCGGCCGGCCCGCTGGTCGTCTCCGCGGTGGCGGCGGCCGGCAGCCTCGCCGCGGGCATCGTGACGATGGGGGCCGCGGGCGTGCTGTCGGCGGCCGCGCTCGCGGCGTTCGTGCCCCGGTGGTCGGAGCACGCGACCGGCCGGACGCGCGCGCGAGCGGCGGAGGCCCGGGCCGCGCGCGAGGCCGCCCGCACGGACGACGCCTGACGGTGCCGTCAGGGCTGTGCCGGCGAGGCCGTCAGCGCCCGGGCCGGCGGCGGCTCCAGCCGAGCCCCAGGACCCCCAGCACCGCGCCGACCGCGCACGTCCACACGCCGAGCGGCCCGGCGGCCCCGGTGAGCCACAGCACCAGCGCGACCACCAGCGCCGTCAGCCAGACCGCGATCCCGACGAGGAACACCGGCCGCAGGCTGACGGGCACGGGGTCGGGTGCGGGCTTGCGCTGCTCGGGGCGCAGGGCGAGGCGGATGAACGACGGCACGGGACCACCCTAGGCCGTGCGGGACGGCGCCCTGCCCGTGCCGCCCGGGACCGCGTGGTCAGTCGCCGAACGCCAGCGCCGTGGCCGTGCCGAGCGCCTGGGGGACCGCCGCCAGGTAGGCGTGGGCGACGTCCCACGGCTCGAGCCCGGTGGCCAGCACGCCCTCGGTGTCGTTCTCCTCGTGCGCCAGGACCGCGGCCAGGACCTTCCCGAGCCGGCCCTCGTGCCGCAGCAGCGCGCCCGCGAGGGCGCCGGAGACGCCGGTGCGCTCGACGAGCTCGCCGAGGTCCAGGGACTGCTGCGCCGCCACGGCGGACAGCAGCCCGACGGTGTACCCGGCGTCGTCGCCGGCGAGCGCGTGGCACGCCGTGGCGCGCGTCAGGACGGACCACAGCGACGCCACGGACGTCGGCCGCGCCTGGATGAGGGACGCGATGGCCAGGGCGTGCAGCTGCCGCGGCCCGACGAGCACGACGGCCTGCTGCACGGAGTCGATCTCCCGGCGCAGGCCGAACGCCGAGGAGTTGACCAGGTGGAGAACCCGCATGGACAGCTCGGGGTCGGCGGCGACGGTCCGCACGACGGCGTGCTGGTCGACGGGGTCCTGCCCGAGGACGCGCACGAGTTCCAGGCACTGCAGCTCGCCGGCGGAGAACGTCCGGCGCACCGGCGGGGTGTCGCGCTGGAACATCGGGCCCTGCAGCAGGTCGGCGCCGAGGGACATTGCCAGCGCGACCCGCTCGGCGTCGTCCGCGTGCTCGCCGACCACGGTGGCGCCGGCGGCGTGCGCGCGGGAGACGAGGTCGGCCAGCTGGTCGGGTCCCCGGCGCAGGTCGACCTTGACCAGCGACGCCCGCGGGAGCAGGCGGTCCTGGGGCAGGGAGCCGTCGTAGTCGGCCAGGGCGACGCGCGAGCCGCGGGCGGTCGTGGCGGCGACCAGCGCGTCGGCCTCGGGGTGCCGCGTCAGGGCGGGCGTGACCTCCAGGACGAGGCGCGCGGCGTCGTACCAGACGGCCACCGAGCCGGACAGGAGCCCGGTGGTGGCGCGCAGCAGCACGGGCCGGTCGTCGGCGAGGCCCGTGAGGTCCAGGCGCCGGTACGCGGTCTCGACGGCGGGCTCGGTGACGTCCTCCGGCAGCGGGACGCCGGACGGTCCGCCGACGCGCACGTGCACGGCGTAGCCGAAGACGCTCCGGTCGGGGTGGACGACCGGCTGGCGCAGCACGGTGGTCTCGCCGCCGCCGATGGGCCCGGCGGCGCGCGGACCCGCCGGCGCGACGTCGTCACCGAGGGGGGAGGTCATGGCGGGCTCCTGCGGGAGGGGAGGTCAGGCGGCCGGGGCGAGCGGCGCGCGCAGCGGCCAGTCCTCGGTGAGGACGGTCTGCACGGCCGTCCCGCTCACGGGGTCCAGGACCAGGGGGGCGAGGAGGTTCGCGGTCGGCGGCTCGCCGCCCTCCGCGGGGCGGACCACGACGAGGCGCACCGCGTGGGCGCGGTCGGTGCCGAGGGCCGTGAGCACGTCCGCGTCGAGGACGGGCGCGTACTCCGGGAAGAACACGGCCGGGTCGACGACGAAGAGCCGCACCGGGCGGGCGCCCTCGGGCTCCGAGCGCAGCGCGTAGAGCACGCCGGCGTCGTCCAGCGGGGTGAGCGTGAAGTCCTCGTAGCCCGCGAGCCCCGGCATGGGGGCCTGCAGGTGGAGGTGCTCGGGCAGGTGGGTGCGACGCGCGGCGTCGACGAGGTCAGCGGTCATCGCAGGAAGTCCAGGAGGGTCGGCTGAAGCACCTTGGCGGCGGCGCCCAGGGCGCCCTGGTACGCGACCTCCTGCGACTGGATGTCGAGGATGATCTGCGCGAGGTCGACGTCCTGGATGGCTCCGAGGCGCGTCTTGGCGGTGATCTGGTTGGCGGAGATGAGGTCCTGCGCGGAGTCGACCTGGTTCTGGCGCGCACCGTTCGACGACAGCTCCGTGAGCATGTTGTCGAGGTGCCCGTCGATCTCGTCGAGGAACGCCGAGGGGTCGAAGTCCGTGGTCGTGTCGTTGAGCGCCGCCGTGATGCGGTCGAGCACCGCGAACACCGAGTCGGTGCCCTCGCCGAAGACGGCCGAGCCGGTGCTGTCGACGCGCACCGTGGTGTCGCTCGCGACGGTGCGCTCGACGCGCGCGGTCGCGACGCCGTTGAACGTGTAGCCGCCGGCGGCGTCGCTGAACGCCTCCCCGGAGACGGTGCCCGCGAAGACGGACCGCCCCAGGTAGGTGGTGTTCGCCTGGGCCAGCAGCGACTCCCGGATGCCCTCGATCTCCTGGGCGAGCGCCGCCCGGGAGGTGGTGCCGAGCGCTCCGCTGCCGCCCTGGACCGTGAGGTTGCGGGCCTTGCGGAGCGAGGAGAGCGACGTGGTGAGCGCGCTGTCGACCGTGAGCAGCCAGGCCTCGCCGTCGGCGGCGTTCCGGCTGTACTGGTCGAGCAGCCGCTGGTCGCCCTGGATGCGCAGCACGTCGGCGGTGCCGGCGGGGTCGTCGGAGGCGACGGTGATCTTCGTGCCCGACGACATCTGCGCCTGCAGGTCGGACATCTTCTGCAGGTTGGTCTGCAGGTTGCCCAGCGTCGAGGCCCGCACCGTGAAGTGCGTGACGCGCCCGATGGTGCTCATCGGCCCACCACCCCCGTCCGGTTGATCAGCGTGTCGAGCATCTCGTCCACCGCGGTCAGCACGCGGGCTGCCCCCTCGTACGCCCGCTGGAACGCGAGCATGTTGACGGTCTCCTCGTCGGTGTCGACGGAGGTCTGCGCGAGCTGGGCGGACGCGGCGGTGGCGCGCGCGGCCTCGGCGACGGTGGCGCGGGAGGACGCGCTCGCGGACTTCACGCCGAGGTCGACGACGAACGCGGACCACAGCGAGTCGGGCCCGCCGGCGGTCTTCGCGAGCCCGGCGATCTTCTCCCCGACGGTGCCGTCGAACGCCTCCGCGGCGCTGGCGGACACCGCGATGTCGTCGGGGTCCGTGATCGCGACCGCGAGGCTCTTGGCCGGGTTGCCGGGGTCGTAGGTGAAGAAGTCGATGCCGGTGCGCCCGTCGACGGTGTAGCCGTCGTCGTGGATCGCGTTGACCTGCTCGGCGATCTGCGTGGCGAGCCCGTCGAGCTGCGCGGCCGCCCCGGTGAGGACGCCGCCGCTGCCCGCGGGGGCCAGGACGGTGAGCAGGCCGGCGACGGTGCCGCCGTCGATGCCCGCGGCGTGGCCGGTCTTCGCCCACCGGATCGTGACCGCGTCGCCGTCGACGGCGCCCTGGAACGACACGGGGCTGGTGGGGGCGACCTCGAGCGCGTTGGCGCTGCCCCCGGAGACCAGGGCGTTGCCGGCGACCATGACGTCGAGCGTGCCGTCCGCGTTGGCGCGGGTGGACGCGCCGACGAGGGACGACAGCTGCGTGACGAGCAGGTCGCGCTGGTCCATCAGCTCGTTGGCCGACCCGCCCGCGTTGCTGATCGCGAGGATGCGGGTGTTGAGGTCGGCGACGTTCGCGGCGGTGGTGTTCACCTGCGTGACGAGCGACGTGGTGGTCGTCAGCGCCTGCTGCCACTGGGTGTCGATGTCGCGGTACATCGTGCCGATCCGGTCGGCGACGGCCTTGCCGCGCTCGAGCAGCACGGAGCGGTTGGCGACGGTCCCGGAGGAGTTGGCGACGTCCGACCAGGAGGTCCAGAACGCCGTGAGGTCCTTCGAGAACCCGGTCGCGGACGGCTCGCCGATGGTGGTCTCGAGCGTCTTGTACTCGGTCGCCACGGCGGACAGCCGCGACGAGCCGGAGGTCTCGTTGCGCACGCGGGCGTCGAGGAACACGTCGCCGAGCCGCTCGATGCCGGTCACCGCGGTGCCGATGCCGACGCCGTCCGTCGTGGAGAACATCGACGGCACGGTCGCGGCGGGCAGCGAGCTCATCGCGGCGCGCTGCCGCGTGTAGCCGACCGTGTTGGCGTTGGCCACGTTCTGGCCCGACACCTCGAGCGCCTGGCGCTGCGCGATCAGGGAGCTGAGGGCGGTGCCCAGTCCGGAGAAGGTGCTCAACGGGTCCTCTTCCTCGGGTTCGTCGGGGTCGTCGGGCGCGGCCGCGTCAGAACGAGCGGTCCAGCAGCTGCGCGCTGCGGTCGGCCCCGGCGGTCGTGTGGCCCGTCGGGTCGTAGGTCTGCACCGACTCCTGCAGGGACATCAGGGTCTCCTGCGTGGCCCGGTGCGACAGGGCCAGCAGCTCGCGGTTGCCGTCGGCGAGCTGGGCGATCTCGGTGGTGAGCTGGACGAAGGCGTCGCGGTGCGCCTGCAGCAGGTCGTCCCACGGCGCCGGCGCGTGCTGGGCGAGCGTCTGCAGGGTGCTGCCGGGCTCCAGGCCCAGCTCGATCGCGACCGCGTCGGCCTCGACGGACCGGCCGAGCTCGGCGTCGCGGATCTCGTCGAGGACGGTCTCGACCTCGCGGGTGGCGTGCGCGAGCCAGCGGGTGCGGCCGCTGGTCAGCACCAGCTGCTCCTCCTCGAGCTTGAACAGCAGCAGCTCGAGCAGTCGGCGCTCGGTCCACAGGACGTCGGACAGCTCGCTCAGGGCCATGGCCGTGAGCCCCCCTTTCCGTGTGGTGGTGCGTCGCCGGTCGCCGCGGCGGTCGCCGGGCGGCACCTCCCTCCTATCGGGACGGCGGGTGAGGACCTGAGCGAAATCGGACAGGCGTGTGCCGGCCCGCGTGAGGCCCCAGGTCAGCGCGTGCGGAACGTGCGCCATACAGGTTGTCGGCGCCGCAGAGGGTGCGTTCGATGTGATCTGTGTCACACCTGGGACCAACGTCGCGGAGCTATGGGGGTCCATGTCCGGTTTGTCGGTCCGGAACGTCCGAAATGGCCGCCCAAGTCGGATAAATCGGATACCCAGGAACTTTCTGGGAATCGCTCAAGCCCGGATTCAGCGGGGCCGAGAACCGGTCCGTGAACAGCTCCGCAGCCGCCCCCGCCGCCGACGACCTCGTCGTCGCGCACATGCCGATCGTCGGCTACCACGTCAGCGAGGTCCTGGCCCGGGTCCCCGCCACGGTCAGCCGCGAGGACCTCGTGTCCGCCGGCCACCTCGCCCTCGTGCTCGCCGCCCGCGCGTACGACCCGGAGACCGGGGTGCCGTTCGCCCGGTACGCCGCGCTGCGCATCCGCGGCGCCCTCATCGACGAGCTGCGCTCGATGGACTGGGCGTCGCGCGGCGCCCGGCACCGTGCCCGCGAGCTGTCCGCCGCGAGCGACCGGCTCACCGCCGCGCTCGGCCGCACGCCCTCGCGCGAGGAGCTCGCGTCGGCGCTCGGCACCGACCTCGCCGCGGTCGACCAGGCCCGGCAGGACGCCGAGCGGCGCGTGCTGTCCATCGACGCGACCGTGCACCCGGTGGCCGAGCTCGTCCGCGACGAGGCGCCCGGCCCGGAGGAGAACGTGCTGACCGGGGAGCGGCTGCGCTACCTGCGCGCCGCGGTCGAGACGCTGCCCGACCGGCTGCGCACCGTGATCGAGGGCCTGTTCCTGCAGGACCGGTCCGTCGCGGAGCTGGCCGACGAGCTCGGCGTCACGCAGTCCCGCATCAGCCAGCTGCGCACCGAGGGCCTCGCGCTCATGCGGGACGGCCTCAACGCGAGCCTCGACCCCGACCTGGTGCCCGCGGCCGAGCGCCCCGACGGCGTGGCGGAGCGCCGCCGCCGGACGTACTTCGCCGCCGTGGCGTCCCGCGCCGCGATGACCGCCGCCAGCCACCAGGCGGACGTCGTGCGGGCCGTCCCCACGCCGTACGAGGACGACGCCCGCCGGATCGCGGCGGTCTGACGCGCACCGGAGCAGCTCACGCACGGCGCAGGGCGCCGGCCGCACACCCGCGGCCGGCGCCCTGCGTCGTCCCCGGCGCACGCGCGCGGGGCTGCGGCGGACGGGTGCGGGACGGCGGCTGACGGGTGCCCACCCGGACGGGTGAACCGGCGCGAATCCCTCAGGCCGCCCCGCCGGCGGTCGAAGGTCAGGGGTGAGCCCACGGATGGGCCACTTCGACCCGAATCAAGGAGGAAGAGAACCATGGGTCTCTCCGTCAACACCAACATCGCGGCGCTGAACGCGTACCGCAACCTGTCCAGCACCCAGAACGACCTGAGCAAGTCCCTCGAGAAGCTCTCGAGCGGCCTGCGCATCAACCGGGCTGCGGACGACGCTGCTGGTCTGGCGATCTCCGAGGGTCTGCGCGCCCAGATCGGCGGCACCACCCAGGCCGTGCGCAACGCCCAGGACGGCATCTCGGTCGTCCAGACCGCTGAAGGTGCGCTCACCGAGACGCACTCGATCCTGCAGCGCATGCGGACCCTGTCCGTCCAGGCGTCCAACGACGGTGGTCTGTCCTCCACCGCCAAGGGCAACATCCAGGACGAGATCGGCGAGCTCAAGAAGGAGCTCACCCGCATCTCGGACACCACGCAGTTCAACGGCAAGACGCTGCTGAACGGCTCCTACGAGGGCGTGTTCCAGGTCGGCGCCAACACCTCGAGCGCCGACTCGATCACGGTCGACCTGACCGCGAAGTCCATGAGCGCGGCCGGCCTCGGCGTCGACAACATCGACGTCACCTCCGGTGGCTCGACCTGGACCTTCGGCCCGGGCACGGTGGACTACGCGGGTGCGGCCCCGGCCGCCGACCTGTCGTTCGCCTTCGGCGGCAAGACCTACACGGTCGACGCCGCGTCGATCACCTGGGCCGGTGGCGGTACCGCCAACGCCAGCCAGGCGGAGGCCAACCGCAACGCGCTGCAGTCCGCCGTCGACTCCGCGCTGTCGGGCTCCGGCCTGTCGGTGAAGTTCGGCGCCTACGGCGACGTCACGGTCCAGGGCCCGGAGAAGACCGCCGCGGGTGCGGCCGTCGTCACCGGTGACCTGGTCGCGGACGTGGACGGCGCCGCCGGTGCCGACACCGCCACCTTCGCGAACGTCGCGTCCAACGCGGGTGCGACCTCGGCGATCGACGCCATCGACGCGGCCATCCAGTCCGTGTCGAAGGTCCGCTCGCAGCTCGGTGCGGTCCAGAACCGCTTCGACCACACCATCAACAACCTGAACGTCGCGGTGGAGAACCTCTCCGCGTCGGACAGCCGGATCCGTGACACGGACATGGCCTCGGAGATGGTGTCGTACACGCGGGCGTCGATCCTGTCGCAGGCCGGCACCGCGATGCTCGCCCAGGCCAAGTCGCTGCCGCAGAGCGTGCTCCAGCTCCTGCAGTGACCTGACCGCCGCCCGTCCCCGTGACGGGTGGCACCGCACGACCGGCCAGGCGGTGGGTGGACGACCGTCCGCCCACCGCCTGGCCGCATCACCACGACCGCCGACCAGCACAGCGAGGGACTGCAGACGATGGCGAGCAGCATCGGGATCGACGGCCTGATCTCCGGCCTGGACACCACCGCGATCATCGACAAGCTCATGGCGGTCGAGGCGAACCAGCAGAAGCTGCTGGCGAGCAAGAAGTCCGGCCTGCAGTCGGTGGTCTCCGCGCTGCAGTCGCTGAACACCAAGGTGTCCTCGCTCGGCACGGCCGCCGGCGCCGCCGCGAAGACCGAGTCCTGGCAGGCGGCGAAGGCGACCTCCTCGTCGACCGCCGTCACCGCCGTCACCTCGACCGGTGCGCAGCCGTCGTCGCTCGCGTTCACCGTCGACGCGGTCGCGGCCTCGCAGTCCACGCTCTACACGCTGCCCGCGCAGTACACGGACCTGCAGCCGTCGTTCACGCTGACGCGCGGCGGCGAGACCACGACCATCACGGCCCTGAGCTCGAACATCGGGGACGTCGTCGCCGCCTTCAACGCGGAGGGCACCGGCGTCACCGCGACCGCGGTCAACGTGGGCACCGCGGCCGCCCCCGTCTACAAGCTGCAGCTCACGGGCACCGAGACGGGCACCGCCAACGGGTTCACCGTCGCCGTCGGGAACCCGGCGGCGGGCCAGACCCTCACGTCGCAGCAGCTGCGCGCGGCGTCGGACGCGTCCATCACGCTCTGGCCCGACACCGCCGGCGCGACGACGGTCACCTCCGCGAGCAACACGTTCGAGGGGCTGCTCACCGGCGTCGACGTCACCGTCTCGGCCACCACCGAGGAGCCGGTCACGCTCACGGTGGCCCGGGACGCCAAGGCGATGAGCACGCTGGCGCAGAACCTCGTGACCAACCTCAACCTGGTGCTCAGCGAGATCACCAGCCGCACCACCTCGGGCACCGGCACCGCCGCCGACGGCAGCTCGATCATCACCGCCGGCCTGCTGTCCGGCGACACCACCATCCGGCTCCTGCAGCAGCAGCTGCTCGCCGCGGGTTCGACCGCGGCCGACGGCACCGACGTGGCCAGCACCGGCATCGTGCTCGGCAAGGACGGCACGTTCAGCTTCGACGCGGAGAAGTTCGCCGCGGCGTACACCGCCGACCCCACGGCGGTGCAGGACGTCGTCCAGAAGATCGCCGCCTCGCTCGAGACGGCCGCGAAGGACGCCTCCGACGCGACGGACGGCACGCTGACGACCTCCATCAAGGTCCGCGAGGACGAGGTCAAGGACCTCACCGACCGGATCGCGAGCTGGGACGACCGGCTGGCCACGCGCCGCGCCGCGCTGGTCAAGACCTACGCCGCCATGGAGGTCGCCATGTCGCAGATGCAGTCGACCTCGAACTTCCTGACCCAGCAGCTCGCGCAGCTCAACGCGAACAACTCGGCGAGCTGAGCCGCCCGATCCCGAACGGAGGGCCGTCGTGTACGACGTCCGGACCCGGTACCTCGCCGACGCGGTCGCCACCGCGGGCCCCGCGAAGCTCCTCACCATGCTCTACGACCGGCTGCTGCTCGACATGGACCGCGCCGAGGAGCGGTTCCGCGCGGGCGACCGCGTCGGCGGCACGTCCCAGCTCGGCCACGCGCAGGAGATCGTCGCGGAGCTGATGGCGAACCTCGACGTCGACGCGTGGGACGGCGCGGAGCGCCTGCTCTCGGTGTACACGTTCCTGCTGTCGGAGCTGATCGGCGCCGCCACCTCGGGCGACGCCGACCGGGTCGCGGCCTGCCGCGGCGTCGTCGCGCCGCTCGCCGAGACGTGGCGGGAGGCCGCCGCGGTGGTCGCGCAGGACGTGCCCGCCCCGCGGCCGGCGTCCCCGTTCGACACCGCCCCCGGCGGCCCGGCCGGCTCCGGGGTGCTCGGTGTCGGCTGAGGCGCCCGCGGTCGGTGCCGTGACGGCGCTGACCGAGGGCTCCGCCGTCGACGGGTACGCCGACCCCGGCACGGGCGCCGGTGGCGGCCACCGCGGGCAGGACGAGCGGGAGGCGGCCTGGGCGCGCGCGCTGGCCGAGATGGAGTCGGTCGCGGACCGGGCCGAGGCGCTGCTGCGCGCCGCCCGGTCGCCCGAGGTCGCCGCCGGGCTGGACGTCGCGGTGACGGAGCCGTGGCGCACGCCCCGCGGGCTCGGCCCCCTGCCGCTGGACCTCGCCCCCCGTGCCGCCGCCCTGGTGGAGCGGCAGCGCGACCTGGTGCGCCGCACCGCCGAGCAGCTCGGCGAGCACCGCCGCAGCCTGCGCCTCGCGGAGTCGATGCGCACCCGCCCCGCCGCGGTCCCGGTCTACCTCGACGCCGAGGCCTGACCGCCGGTCGGGCGACCCCCGGCACCCCCTCGCACCCCGCGCGGCTGGGGACGGGAGCGGGCGAAGCGGACAGACCGCGCGTATCGGCTCCCTCGCGCGGGTGACGTGGCAAGAAGTCCGCTCCGGAGCCTCAGCGCGGTCCCGTCGCCGCCGATGGGGGCAGTGAGCAGGGATCGCTCGCGCAGCAGGCCACGGACAGGCCGATCAGGACCAACCTCGGTGAGGGTGACCCTGCCATGGGCATGTTCGACTCCGTGAGCTACGTCGCGCTGAACAGCGCGCTGGACGGGCTGGCCCTGCGCCAGCGCGCGATCGCCGAGAACGTGGCGAACATCCAGACGCCCGGCTACCAGGCCAAGAAGGTCCAGTTCGAGGACGCCCTGGCCCGCGCGGTCGAGGGCGGTTCCGGGGCGGCCTCCGCCACCGTCGCCCGGTCGCTCGAGCCCACCCGCACCGACGGCAACAACGTCAACCTCGACGAGGAGACGCTGCTCAACGTCGACACGAACCTGCGCTACCAGCTCGCGACCCAGGCCGTCGACGGCACGTTCTCCAGCGTGCGCGCCGCGATGCGGACCTCCTGATGACGACCTTCGGGGCGATCGGGGTCGCCAGCACCGGCATGACCGTCTACCGCAAGTGGATCGACGCGGTCAGCGACAACCTCGCGAACATGAACAACGCGACCTCCACCACGGAGGCCGCGTACCAGGCCAAGTACGTCGTGGCGAGCGAGATCCCCACGGAGAACGGCGGCGGTGCGCAGGTCTCCGGCATCGCGCTGGGGTCCGCCGAGGGCCGCGTCGTGTACGAGCCCACCAACCCGCTGGCCGACGAGGACGGGTACGTGCGCTACCCCGACGTCGACATGGCCAGCCAGATGACCCAGCTCATCATGGCGCAGCGCGGCTACCAGGCGAACGCGGCGGTCGTGGACCGCGCGCGGGCGTCCTACGAGGCCGCGCTGCAGATCGGACGGACCTCGTGAGCATCCAGCCCGTCGGCGGCGTCTCCGGCGTCAGCCCCACCACCTACCTGTCGGCGCTGTCCGACCTGTCGGGCGCCTCCGCCACGCCGGGGGCGTCCGCCACCGGCGCCGCCGGGCTCGACGGCGGGTTCGCCGCCGCCCTCGGCGCGGTCGACCAGGTCCAGCAGCTCCAGTCCACCAGCCAGGCGCTCGCGGTCCAGGCCGTCACCGGCGACCTCGACGACGTCCACGACTACACGGTGGCGTCGTCCGAGGCGAAGCTCGCGCTCGAGCTCACCGCCGCCGTGCGCAACAAGGCCGTCGACGCGTTCACCGAGATCATGAGGATGCAGGCCTGATGCCCGCCCAGGTGAAGTCCCTGTTCGGCCGCATGAGCGGGGCCGTCAAGCAGTTCTCGCTGCCCCAGAAGACGTTCGCGGTCATCGCGGTCGCCGCGATCCTGCTCGGCGGGTTCGCCGTGTACTCGTGGGCCAGCAAGCCGACGCTCGCGCCGCTGTTCTCCGGCCTGTCCGCCACCGACGCCTCGGCCGTGGTCGACCAGCTCTCCGCGGAGGGCGTGTCCTACGAGCTCACCGACGGCGGCAGCACCGTCATGGTCCCGCAGGACAAGCTGTACGCGATGCGGCTCAAGCTCGCCGCCGCCGGGCTGCCGGCCAACGCGGAGGGCGACGGCTACTCGCTGCTCGACGGCATGTCCATGACGTCCAGCGAGTTCCAGCAGCAGACCACCTACCAGCGCGCGCTGGAGGGCGAGCTCGCCAAGACCATCGGCGCGATGTCCGGCGTCGAGGCGGCCTCCGTCAAGCTCGCGCTCCCGCAGGAGACCGTGTTCGTCTCCGAGAAGCAGGACCCGACGGCGTCGGTGTTCGTGCGCACCCGCACCGGCACCGAGCTGACCACCGACCAGGTCGAGGCGATCGTGCACCTGGTGTCCGCCGGCATCGAGGGCATGAAGGCCACGGACGTCGCGGTCGTCGACTCCACGGGCAAGGTGCTCTCCGAGGTCGGCACGGGCATCACCGCCGGCTCCGGCGACGAGGCGACGTCGGCCTACGAGCAGCGCGTCACCGGAGCGGTGCAGGCGCTGCTCGACCAGGTGGTCGGCGCCGGCAAGTCGGCCGTGACCGTCACGGCCGAGCTGAACCAGGACCAGACGCAGCGCACGTCGGAGGAGTTCTCCATCGCGGAGGACGTCCCGCCGCTGGTGTCGTCCACCACCGAGGAGACCTACACCGGCGCCGGGTCCGGCAACGCCACGGGCGTGCTCGGCCCCGACAACATCGCGGTGCCGAACGGCTCCGACAGCACCGGCGAGTACTCCAAGACCACCGAGGACGTCAGCAACGCCGTCAACAAGGTCACCGAGGTGACGAGCGTCGCCCCCGGCACGGTCCAGCGCCAGTCGCTCGCCGTCCTGGTGGACCAGACGGCCGCCGCCGGGATCGACCTCAACCAGCTCACGGCGACGCTGACCGCCGCCGCCGGCATCGACACCGAGCGGGGCGACACCATCGCGGTCCAGGCCATGGCCTTCGACACGACGAGCGCGGACGCCGCCGCCGACGCGCTCGCCGCGGCCGACGCGCAGGCCGCCGCCGACCAGCGGGCGAGCCTGCTCCGGCAGGCCGTCGTCGCCGGCGCGCTGCTGCTGCTGGTGGTCGTGATCGCGATCGTGCTGGCCCGCCGGTCGCGGCGCAGCCGGCGCGAGGCGCTCGACATCGGCGAGCTGCCGCTCGTCGACGGGCCGTCTGAGGCCGCCGAGCTCGAGGCCCCGGCGGACATCCCGCCGGCGCTGCCCGGCCCCGCCGAGGTGGACCCCGTCGCCGCGTCGCTCGCAGTCAAGCGCGCCGAGATCGCGGCGCTCGCGGACGAGCAGCCCGACGAGGTCGCGGACCTCCTGCGCGGCTGGCTGACCCCGGCCGGACGGCGCTGATGGCCACGACGCTCACCGGCACGCAGAAGGCCGCCATGCTGCTGCTGCAGCTCGGCCGCGAGCGCGCCGCCCGGGTGATGGCGCAGCTCGACGTCGCCGAGATCGAGGAGCTCACGGCCGAGATCATGCGGCTGGAGCGCGTCGACCAGACGATGGCCGACGAGGTGGTCGAGGAGTTCTACTCCGCGTCGATGATCGGCCCCGGCGTCAACGGCGGCCTCGGGCTGGCGACCCAGCTCCTCGAGGGCGCCCTCGGGCGCGACCAGGCGGCCGGCGTCATCGAGCGGCTGCAGACCTCCATGGCGGGGCAGCCGTTCGAGTTCCTCCAGAACGCCGACGCCCGGCAGGTGCTGTCCCTGCTGAACGGCGAGCACCCGCAGGCCGTGGCGCTCGTGCTCGCGCACCTGCGCCCCGAGCACGCCTCCGCGATCATGGCTGGCCTGCCCCCGGAGCAGCAGTCCGAGGTCGCGCACCGCATCGCGCTCATGGAGCGGGCCTCGCCGGACGTCGTGCAGGTGATCGCCGAGTCGATGCAGCGCAAGGCCTCGACGGTCCTGACGCCCAACGAGCTGTCCGCCGTCGGCGGCGTGCAGCCGCTGGTCGAGATCATCAACCGGGCCGACCCGACCACCGAGAAGCTCATCCTCGAGGGCCTGCAGAGCCGCGACGAGGCCCTGGCCGACGAGGTGCGCAGCCGGATGTTCGTGTTCGGCGACATCGTGCTGCTCGAGGACCGCGCGATGCAGCTCGTCCTGCGCCAGGTCGAGACCAACGAGCTGTCCGTGGCCCTCAAGGGCGCGACGCCCGAGGTGCGCGACAAGACGCTGCGCAACCTGTCCGAGCGCGCCCGGGAGAACCTCGAGGAGGAGATCGAGCTGCTCGGCCCGGTCCGCCTCTCGCAGGTCGAGGAGGCCCGCGCCGGCATCGTCCAGGTGATCCGCCGCCTCGAGGAGTCCGGCCAGATCGTGATCCGGCGCGAGGGGGAGGACGAGTATGTCTCCTGAGCACCGGTTCACCCAGGTGTTCGGCGGCGCCGCCGTCGCCGAGCCGTCGTCCCGCGCGGAGGGCTACGCCGCGGGGTACGCGGCCGGCTACGCCGCGGGCGCCCGCGAGGCCGCCCGCGCCGCCGAGGTCGAGGCCGCCCGCGTGCAGCGCGAGCGCGCCGAGGCCGACGCCCGCCGCGCC